>JAGHEJ010000104.1 GCA_017889345.1 Clostridiales bacterium
CATATTTAATCCCCCTATAATTAATCAAAACTTTGTTGCGTATAAATTTTCTAAGATTTAAAACAAAATATATAATAAACTATCCTTCTCTTTTTAAAAGAATAGAAAGTTATCAAAATTAATTTAGTAAGATAAAAACCTTATTTTGCAAATTCAATCGCTCGTGTTTCCCTTATAACATTTATTTTAATCTGACCTGGAAATTCTAATTCTTTTTCAATTCTTTTAACAATGTCTCTCGCCATACAAGTAGCACCTAAATCATCGATAATATCTGGTTTAACTATTATCCTTATTTCCCTTCCAGCTTGAATAACATAAGACTTTTCTACGCCTTCATACGAATTAGCAATAGACTCCAATTGGTTTAACCTTTTAATGTAAGCATGTAATGTTTCTCTTCTAGCTCCAGGGCGAGCTGCAGATATAGCATCAGCTGCTTGAACCAATACAGATTCTAATCTTGTCATTGGTATATCTTCATGATGAGCTCCAATCGCCTCGGCAACAGCATCACTTTCGTTATAACGTTTTGCGAATTCATAACCAATCACAGCATGTGGTCCCTCAATTTCATGATCTAACGCTTTTCCTATATCATGGAGCAAACCTGCACGTTTAGCAACATTAGCATCTAACCCTAGTTCTAATGCCATAGTACCAGCTAAATAGGCAACTTCAATAGAATGCTTTAAAACATTTTGCCCATAACTAGTTCTATATTTTAATCTTCCTAACAACTTAACGATTTCTATATGTACTCCATTAATACCAGTATCAAATAAAGCCTGTTCTCCTGTTTCTTTTATTTCGTTGTCAATATCTCTCTTAGCTCTTTCAACCATTTCTTCAATTTTAGTTGGATGAATTCTTCCATCTAAAATCAATCTCTCTAAAGATATTTTAGCTATTTCTCTACGTATAGGATCAAAGCTCGATAAAACTACCGCTTCTGGAGTATCATCTATAATCAAGTCAACACCAGTTAGCATTTCTAGTGTACGAATATTTCTTCCTTCTCGTCCGATTATTCTACCTTTCATTTCATCATTTGGTAATGCAACAACATGAACTGTTGATTCTGAAACATGATCAGCAGCATATCGTTGGATTGCACCTGTTATAATCTCTCTCGCTCTATTTGCACTTTCTTCTTTAACTTTATTTTCAAACTCTTTTATTAAAATAGCTGACTCATATGTTATTTCTTTTTTAACTTCGCTCAACAAAAACGCTTTGGCCTCTTCAGAATTCATTTTTGAAATGATTTCTAATTCTTGCCTCTTTTTAGTATCTATTTCTCGAACATTCTGTTCTAATTCATCAATCTCACATATACGCGAATTAACTTCTTGCTCTTTTTTCTCTAATGTCTCAGTTTTTTTGTCTAAAGCTTCTTCCTTTTGAAGAAGTCGCCTTTCTAATCTTTGAATTTCATTACGTCTATCTCTAGATTCTTTTTCAACTTCTAATCGAAGTTTATGGGCGTCTTCTTTAGCTTCAATCAATAATTCTTTTTTAAGAGCTTCTGCTTCTTTCTTTGTATTTTCAAATAAAACTTTTCGGTTTTCTTCATCTTCAGCCATTTTAATTACAGCTTCATCATAACGCTGTTTTAGACGTTTTTTAGTAACAATTATTAAACCTAATAAACAAATAAGTAAAATTATATTTATAATTAAAAAAACTTCGCTAGTAATTATTTACAACACCTCCTTGCCTTTAAAAATTATTTATAAAAAGCGTGTTGGTGTCATATTTTATTCTTACTGAAAACATTTAATTAAAATTTTAGTAACCAGTATCATACTAATTTTATATTACTTTTCTTGTAATGTCAATTATAAGTAGATTATATGAAGAATTTATTCTTTAAAATTTACATCTTCATTAATGGTACTACCATTTTCCATAGGTTTGATATTAAACTTGTCTAGTATTATTGTTTCTATTTCGCTTAAAATTTCAGGATTATCAGCTAAAAATTGTTTAGCATTTTCTCTTCCTTGTCCCATTTTTTCATTATTGTACGAAAACCAAGATCCACTTTTTTGTACAATATTTTCTTTAACGGCAAGATCAAGAATACTTCCCTCTTTCGAAATACCTTTGTTATAAATAATATCAAATTCAGATAATCTAAATGGAGGAGCAACCTTGTTTTTCATTATTTTAACTCTTGTTCTATTACCTACGATTTCGTCTCCTTGCTTTATAGAGTCAACTCTTCTAACATCAAGCCTTACAGATGCGTAGAATTTTAGAGCTCTACCACCTGGAGTAGTTTCAGGATTTCCAAACATTACTCCAACTTTTTCTCTTAATTGATTGATAAAAATAGCAATACATTTTGATTTGTTAATA
>JAGHEJ010000001.1 GCA_017889345.1 Clostridiales bacterium
AATCTATCAGATCCAAAAATTCTCATTAAATCATCATCTAAACTTATATAAAATCTTGAACTTCCAGGATCTCCTTGACGCCCTGCTCTTCCTTTCATTTGTCCATCAACTCTTCGAGACTCTGCTCTCTCAGTTCCTATTATCTTAAGTCCACCAGCTTCAGGAACACCTTTTCCAAGTTTTATATCAGTTCCTCTTCCAGCCATATTAGTTGCAACAGTTATCATTCCAGCCTGACCTGCTTGAGCAACAATTTCTGCTTCCTTCTCATGAGATTTTGCTGTTAATAATTGATGCTTCATTCCCTTTTTTCTCAACTGATCAGACATTTCTTCAGCTTTAGAAATACTTGGAGCAACAACTAAAACTGGCTGACCTTTTGCATTACTCTCTTCAATATCTTTTATAATCGCTTTAATTTTTCCACCTTCAGTTTTAAATACTTTATCTGAATGATCTATTCTTTGAATTGGTTTGTTTGTTGGAATTACAACAATATCAAGCCCATATATTTCTCTAAACTCATTTTCTTCAGTAGCTGCAGTTCCTGTCATACCACTTAACTTTTTATACATTCTAAACAAATTTTGATATGAAATAGTTGCAAGAGTTTTAGATTCCTTTTCAACCTTAACTCCCTCTTTAGCTTCAATCGCCTGGTGAAGACCATCTCCATAACGTCTTCCTTCCATAACACGCCCTGTATTATCATCAATTATCTCAACTTTTCCTTCAATAACTATATAATCTTTGTCTCTTTTCATAGCATAATTTGCACGAAGTGCTTGAGATACATGATGCTGTATACTCATATTTTGAGCATCTGCATAGTTTTCAACTTTAAAAAATGACTCTGCTTTCTTTAATCCATCATCTGTAAGTATAACTGAATTTGTTTTCTCATCTTTTTTATAATCACTCTCTTTAAGAGTTTTAGCAAAATAATCTGCTATTCTATAAAAGTCCGTTGATTTATCAGCAGCACCAGAAATAATAAGAGGAGTTCTCGCATCATCTATAAGAACAGAGTCTATCTCATCTATAATTACAAAGTTAAGCCCTCTTTGAACTCTCTCCTCTTTAAAAATAACCATGTTATCTCTTAAATAATCAAATCCAAATTCATTATTAGTTCCATATGTAATATCACAAGCATAAGCCTCTTGTCTTTGCTTTGAAGTAATTCCATGAACAATAGGTGCAACGCTTACACCTAAAAAATCATATATAGGTTTATTTATTTCACAGTCTCTTTGAGCTAAATAATCATTAACTGTTATTATATGGACTCCTTTTCCTGTAATAGAATTTAAATAAGCAGGAGGAGCTGATACAAGAGTTTTTCCTTCCCCTGTTTTCATTTCTGCAATTCTTCCTTGATGAAGAACTATTCCACCTATTAATTGAACATCATAATGACGCTTTCCTAAAACCCTTCTAGAAACTTCTCTTACAACAGCAAAAGCTTCTGGAAGCATTTTATCAAGAGATTCTCCTTTTTTATATCTCTCTTTAAACTCATTAGTTTTATTTTTAAGATCCTCATCTGATAGTTTTTGCATAGAAGGCTCTAAAGAATTAATTTTCTTAATGATTTTATTAATTTGCTTTAATTCCCTATCGCTATATGTACCAAATATTTTTGTTAATAGTCCCATTAATTTTCATCCTCACAAATTACTATTCATAATTATATTATCTTAAATTTATATTAAAATTAAACATATAAATTTATATTTAAACAATATTTTATATGTAATAAAAATAGGTGTTCATTATGAACACCTTAATATCCTTTTAATATTCTGCTTCTATAAGTCCATAATTTCCAGATTTTCTTCTATATAATACATTTACCCCGTTAGTCTCAGCATTTATAAATACATAGAAATCATGACCCATAAGCTCCATTTGTAAAACCGCTTCATCTTTATACATTGGTTTTATAGGAAACTTTTTAAACTTAACAATTCTATCTTCCTCTTCATCTAAGTCTTCAACATCTATATTGTCAAATAATATATTTGAATTTTTCAATTCTTTATTATCATGGTATTTTTTTAATAATTTTGTTTTTTGTTTTCTTATTTGTTTATAAATCTTATCTACAACTAAATCTATTGCTACGTACAAATCAGAATTTCTTTCTTCTGCCCTTAAGTACATTCCATTTAACATAATTGCAACTTCTATTATTTGATTATTTTTTTCAACACTTAAAGTAACATGGGCTTCTAACTCTTCTGAAAAGTAATTATCTAGCTTGGATAATTTTTTAGATATACTATTTTCTAACGCATCAGTAACCTCAATATTTCTTCCATGAATTATAATTTTCATGTATAAGCCCTCCTAATTATATAAAAGTAAAAGCTAGCTGACCTGGTCTTTGACCCCACACTCGCCTACTGGAGATTTCGCTACTAAAACTTAATTCCTCACTACTAACCCTCTCATTTTTAAATGGTAGGTCTTACTTCTAAGCCGCACCATGATAATTAAAACTTTGTTTAATTTACGTGGATCGTTTCGCCTGCGACTGGCATCGATTTTCAACCACAAACCTAGCTTTACTCTATTTTAAATTAAAGTTTTTGCAATTGTCAATATAGTTAACTTTGTTTTATCATTAGTTTTTCTTATAACATTTGAAACTTCCTTTAAAGTACTATACGTTGTAGACACATCATCTATTATTAAAAGGTTTTTTCCTGTTAAATTACTTATATCTTTTGTTAAGAAAAATTTTCCTTTAACATTTGTTTCTCTACTATACATATTCATTTGTTTTTGATCAAACTTTTTACCCTTACAAGTTATAATTTTTAAAATAGGAATATTTAAACTCCTATTTAAAACCTTACATAAAAAATAACTCTGATCAAATCCTTCTTTTTTAATCTTATCCCTATCCCTTGGTACATAAGTTAAATAATCAAATTTAACTCCTATATCCTTAATATAATCTCTTAAAATTTCTCCCAAAAATTCTCCACTTTTAAAATCTTTATGTACTTTAAAATTATACAATATATTTTTTATACTTCCTGAATAATACGTAGCATAATACGCATCAAAATTTTCAAAAGATTTTTTATCTTTAGTTTTATTAAATGAAATATCATCTAAACAACTAGGACATATTTTACCATGTTCTATTTTTTCAAAACATCCAACGCAATTTGTAAAAGTTGGATACACTAAGTTTAATATTTTCTCAACCCATACTCCCAAAGTCTTTGATTATAACTCCTTGAAATCTTTTTTGTTGTAAGTATTTCAATGTTTTCATGGTTAGATACAAAAATTATTTCATTTTTACAATCTTTTAAAAAGTTAGTTATTCCACATAAGTTTAAAAGATTTTTATAGTTAAAAACCCTACTTGAAGCAAAAAACAAAACTATATTAAAATTTTCCTCTCTCTTATGCTTATTCATTACAAAATTCTCAAACTCATTTAAAGAATCATAAGAAGTTATATATATATAACACTTTTCATTATTATTTCTCTCAAATTCCTCAAAAGATTTAAAGTCATCTTCTATAAACAAGTTATTTAATTTTGAAGATAAAGAAATATACTTCTTCATATATCTAAATACATTTTTTGAAGAATTCTTATCTTTGGTAATTAATATAACCTTTCTTTTATTAATCATAAACCATTCTAAAAATTCAAATACAACATGGGGCATATCGTAATTTAAATCAATTTTTGTTTGTATGCTCCTAGGCTCATTAAATAAGGTTAAATCATCATTAACTAAATAAATCACATTTTTTTGTATAAGCTCTTTCATACTTAAAATTATTTTCTTAAAACATTTTATCTCCTCTAAAAAAGGAAATATAAATCCATCTTCAATTCTTGAATCTCCACTTATATCATCAAATATAACCAAGTCAATCTCTTTATTTTTATCAAAAGTTAAAAATAAAGAGGAAAATATTATCTCTCCTTTTAAAATTATTCCTTCTCTCTCTATCATCTCTTTTACAAAAGATTCATTATGGGTTATATATAATACCCGTTTATTTTGAGAAAGTATTTTATCTAAAAATTTTATAACTAATTTTAAATCATAAAATGGATGAGATACTATGTTAAAAAATTTTTCACCTGAATTAGAAAACCAATTAATCAATTTTCCATAATTATAATCTATTTCTCTGTTTCTATTGCTTAAAATTTTTTATTCCCCCTAGGTTTTGTAAACAAAACTCATAAATTTATCAAATAAATATTTTAATGATGAATATCTAACTATTGAAGATGTATTTCTAACCATATACATTAAAGAATTTACATCCCCAACTAACACAACATACTTTTTCGCTCTCGTAACTCCTGTGTATAAAATATTTCTATTCATCAACATATTTACAAATTTAAAAATTGGAATAATAATAACAGGAAATTCGCTTCCTTGACTTTTATGTATTGTTATTGCATAGGCATGCTCAAGCTCACTTAAATATTTTTTATCATATTTAAATACCCTATTTCCATCATAAATAACTTCTATGTTTTTATCATTTATATTTGTTATATATCCTATATCTCCATTAAACACTCCCTTAACTTGCTTTCCTGTGTCTTTACAATACCCTGTTAATTCATAATTATTTTTTGTTTGCATAACTTTATCCAAAACCCTATAACAAACACCAGAAACATTTATCTCATTTTTATCATCTTTCTTTGGATTTAAACATTCTTGAAAAATTAAGTTTAAATTATTAACCCCAAGAATCCCTTTTCTTATAGGAGATAATACTTGAATGTCTTTTAAAACATCTATGTTTTCATATCCAAAAAACTTAGGTATTCTATATAAAACAAGTTCTTTTAACAAAGAGCATATTTCTTCTTCATTATTACTTCTAAGTAAATAAAAGTCCCCATCTTTTTTATTTAATATAAGCTCTTCTCCATTGTTTATTTTGTGAGCATTTAATACTATATAACTATTTTCCCCTTGTCTATAAATTTTCTTAAGCCTTGACACTGGAAAAATATCACTTTCTATAATATCTTTCAAAAAATTTCCAGGACCAACTGATGGTAATTGATCAACATCCCCAACTATTATAACCTTTGTTCCTATGTTTAAGGAAGAGAATAATTTACTTCCAACAAGTACGTCAACCATAGAAGCCTCATCAATTATTATAACATCACAATCTATTTTGTTCTTCTCCCCTTTTCCACTAAACATAAACTCTTCATCATCTGTACTTGAAATCTCTAAAACCCTGTGAATTGTTTTTGCCTCAAATCCTGTAGTTTCCATCATTCTTTTTGCAGCTCTCCCAGTTGGAGCAACCATTATGGTATTAAGTCCCTTTGAAGTTAGGGTATTTAAAATAAATTTTATAATTGTTGTTTTACCAGTTCCTGGACCACCTGTTATAATATGTACACTATTTTTTATACTTCCTATAAGAGCATGAACTTGATCTTCAGAAAATTTTAATGAATTTTCCTTCTCAAATTTTTCAATTTCCTTTTTAACATCAATATCTAAATGATTTTTTCCATAAGTATATAGTTTTATTAAATTTGAACATATTTCATATTCTGACATATATATATTTGTCAAAAATACACAAACCTTATCCCCAAAAGTTTTCTCAATAATTGTTCCTTTAGCTATAATATCTTTATAAACCTCATTGATCTTATCCTTATTTACACAAAGTATTTCCTCACACCTTAAAATTAACTCATCATATGGAAGAAATGTATTTCCAAATTTTAATCTTTCTTTTAAAACATACATTATTCCATAACTTAACCTATTAAAATTATCTAAGGGAATATCAACTTTTCTCCCTATTAAATCCGCTTTTTTAAATCCAAATCCATCTAATTTTTCAATTAATAAGTAAGGATTATTTCTTATAACCTCAAGAGAGGATTCATAAAATATACTATAAATTTTGTTAGAAGCATTTAAAGAAAGACCAAGTTTTGTAAGATCTAAAATTATTTGTTTATTATCTTTTCCCTCTTTAAGAGCATTTTTAATTTCAATAAATCTCTTCTTCCCAATCCCCTCCACTTCTAAAAGTCTATCTATATCATTGTTTATTATATTTAAGGTTTCTTCCCCAAACTTTTCTATGATTTTTTTAGCAGTCTTACTTCCAATTCCAACAAAAAGGGAAGAGGATAAATATCTTTCTATATCTTTAGTATTTGTTACTTTTCTCTTTTCAAAACTTAAAACTCTAAATCTTTCCCCATATTTAGAGTTAATTTCAAAATTTCCATGAGCACATACATAATCATCAATTAAAAATCCATCATAATTACAAACACATATAACTTCTTTATTATCATCACAAAAAACTTTAAATATAGAAAATCCATTAGAAGAATATATTATATCTTTTATAGTTCCAACTATTTTCTCCATAAATACCCTCTTAACAAATCATCTAAACTATTATAAAAATTATACCATAAATATAAATTTCAATTTATTTGACATAAACAATTATTGAATTTAAAATATTTTAAAAGGAGTTGAGGACTTGTTAATTAAAAACGTTAAAATGATTTTTCCAGATTCAATTATTCCTGGAAGTGTAATAATCCAAAAAGATAAAATATATAAAATTTTTCTAAATCATACTCCAAGATATGAAGGAGAATCTTTAGATGGAGAAAATTTATATCTATCTCCTGGATTTATAGATATACACATACATGGCGCATATGGACATGATACTATGGATGCAACTTCTGAAGGATTAGTAGAGATTTCAAAGGCACTTTTAAAACATGGAGTAACATCATTCTTACCAACAACTATGACATGTTCTAAAGAAGATATTAGAAATGCTATTAAAAATGTTTCTGAGGTCATGAAAAATAAAACAACCGTAAACAATATTTTAGGAGTTCACCTTGAAGGTCCATTTATAAATAAAAACAAAATGGGTGCACAAAACCCTAATTATAGACTTGATCCATCAGTTGAAAGTTTCAAAGAAATTTGTGAAGATTACGAAGAAATAATTAAAATCGTAACCCTTGCACCAGAACTTGAAGGAGCAAAAGAACTTATAAAATATTTAAATGACAAAGGGATTGTTGCTTCTATTGGTCATACTGATGCAAAATATGAAGAAGCGATGGAAGGAATTAAAAATGGAGTATCTCACGCAACTCATTTATTTAATGCAATGACTCCATTTAATCATAGAGATCCAGGTTCTGTTGGCGCAATACTAAATTCAAACATAACAGCTGAATGTATATTAGATGGTATACACATTCACTACGCCTCTCTTGAACTTGCATTAAAATTAAAATCTAGCGATAAAATTATTTTAATTACAGATGCTATGAGTGCATGTTGTATGAAAGATGGCAAGTATTCTTTAGGTGGACAAGATGTAATTGTTAAAGATTCTGCTGCAAGACTTGAAAGTGGGGTTTTAGCAGGTTCTGTTCTTACTCTTGATAAAGCTGTAAGAAATGTTAAAAATAATCTTAACGTTCCACTTAATGAAATCATAAAACTTCTTACAATAAATCCTGCAAAAGTTTGTGGAGTAAATAGAACAAAAGGACTTATTAAAGAAAATTATGATGCTGATTTAATATTATTTGATGAAGATATTAACATAAAACACACTTTTATTAATGGTAAAAAAACAGAAAGTATTAGCTAAATGCTAATACTTTTTTGTTTTAAAGAATTTTTAATTTCCTCAACTTTATTTAATCTTTCCCACGGAAGATCTAAATCATTTCGTCCAAAGTGACCATATGAAGCAACTTGTCTATATATTGGTTTTCTCAAATCTAAATTTCTAATTAAACTTCCCGGACTTAAATCAAATACTTCATTTATAACTCTATAAATTTCCTCTATTGAAACTTTTTCAGTTCCAAAAGTCTCAACAAATAATGAAACAGGATTTGCAACACCAATTGCATAAGCTAATTGAATTTCTATTCTATCACAAAGACCTGCTGCTACAATATTTTTAGCAACCCACCTAGCACCATATGCAGCTGTTCTATCAACTTTTGTAGGATCTTTTCCTGAAAAAGCTCCACCACCATGTCTTGAAAATCCACCATATGTATCTACAATTATTTTTCTACCAGTAAGACCACTATCACCATGAGGACCACCAATTACAAATCTTCCTGTAGGATTTATAAAATATTTAATATTTTCGTCTATAAGATTTCCAGGAATAATAGGTTTTATAACATGTTGTATTAAATCTTCTCTTATTTGTTTTTGGGAAACGTCTTCATCATGTTGAGTAGAAATTAAAACAGTGTCTATTCTAATAGCCTTGTCACCGTCATATTCAACAGTTACTTGAGTTTTTCCATCTGGTCTTAAATAATTTAAAAGTCCAGATTTTCTAACCTGTGTAAGTTTCTTAGCAAGTTTATGAGCAAGAACAATTGGAAGAGGCATAAATTCCTCTGTTTCATTAGTTGCATAACCAAACATAATTCCTTGATCCCCAGCCCCAATTGTTTTATCTTTATCTAAAATATCTTCTCTTTTTTCAAGAGATTCATCAACTCCCATAGCTATATCAGCAGATTGTCCATGTATAAAATTTGCTATTGCACATGTATTTGAATCAAATCCATATTCACCTTTATTATACCCTATATCGTTTACAATATTTCTAACCAAAGCTTGTATATCCACATAACAAGTTGTAGTTATTTCCCCCATAACATTTATAATACCTGTTGTTGTGCTTACCTCACATGCAACTCTCGCCATTTCATCATTAGATAAAATATAATCAAGTATACCATCTGATATTTGATCACACATTTTATCAGGATGTCCCTCTGTAACAGATTCTGAAGTAAATAATTTTCTCAATAAATACACCTTCTTTCTAAAAAATAAAAATAATCCCTTACTTATTAGTAAAGGATTAATATTATGGAGCTGGCAATAGGACTTGAACCTACAACCTGCTGATTACAAGTCAGCTGCTCTACCAATTGAGCTATGCCAGCAAATGGTGGGCACAACAGGGATCGAACCTGTGACCCCCTGCTTGTAAGGCAGATGCTCTCCCAGCTGAGCTATGCACCCCTTAATAA
>JAGHEJ010000056.1 GCA_017889345.1 Clostridiales bacterium
AAAAAGATTGGAGAAATAACTTACATAGATAATCAAAAGACAATTGATATAAATTACGATGCTAAAAGTGTAAGATTAGATGTTTACGTTGAAGATGAATATAGAAAAGGGAGAAATTTATAGAGATTTAAAAGAAAGTATTGTTATATTTATCTATAAATTTGATTCATTTGGAGAAGTGCTTTCTAAATATACTTTTGAGAATGTTTGTAATGAAAATAAGAAACTATACTTAAAAGATGGAACAAGTAAAATATTTTTCAATACGAATGATTATTACAAAGAAAGAAGTGAAGATACAAAATCATTTCTAGAATACATTGAAAAAGAAACAAGTAGCGAAAACAATTTTGTAAAAAGTTAGAACAAAAGATAAGGCTTGAGCGAAAGATGACTAGTAGAAAATGATTTTATTTAAGAATAAAGTATTTGTAAAGCTATCATGAAGTATTTTTGAAGTATTTTGATGAAAAACTTTCTCAAAATAAAATCAAGAGATATAAAAAGTGTCAAAAAAATTAACTAAAAATCATTGCTTTTAATGTACAGTAAAATTTATATGAAGAATTTGAATAAAAGATCTATTATAATGAGGGGATTTGTGAAAGTTTTTTAAGGGGGATTAGTTGTGAATTTTAAAATTCATTCGGCCATAGGCTCGTTTTGGGGAGCATCGTTTTTCATTGGGATATTAGTTGGGGTGATTATTGGATTTAAAGGAAATAGACAGTTGTCGGATTGGATATTTGCTTTTGTTGTTGGAGGACTGGTATTTCTTATTTTAGGTTTGATTATTCAAGGGATATTGACACTGTTTTCAAAATAGAAAGTTCAATTAAAAAAATTTTTCGAAGTTTAGTCAACTCCCCGCTGAAAAAAATCAAAATATTTTGCTCAAACAAAAACAAACAAAGCGCAGGGAGTTTCCAAAACTTCGAAAAATTTTAAATGAAGCGACGAGAGGTAAAAAACTCGTCGCTATATTTATAGTAGAGAAGATGAAGCGACGAGAGGTAAAAAACTCGTCGCCATATTTATAGTAAGGAAAATGAAGCGACGAGAGGAAAATAACTCGTCGCTATATATTTATAGTAGAGAAGATGAAGCGACGAGAGAGAAAGATCGTCGCTTTTATTTATTTGTAGAGAAATTTATGTAATTAATTTTTATACATAAAGTTTAGAAATTAATTTGTAGTTCTCCTATTAAGTGCTGTTGAATTATTTCCTCCATTTTGATTGATAATTGAGTTAATGTTTTTAGCAATGCCGCTAGAAGATCCAAGTCCCTTACCAGTTGGTAATGAAGGTCTTGGAGTTGGACTTGTATGTTTAACTCCAGTAGTTTGAGTAATTAGCATTCTATTAGTTCTTCCACCACTGTTATAAATGGGAGTTGATTTCATTGTTGCGTTTGTAGTTATTGGAGCAAGTATAAATAAAGAAGCTAAAGCTGCTCCGATTGCAGTTAATTTTTTCATTATGAATTTTCCTTTCTTGTCAAATAAAATTTATTTAAAATATTTATTAATAAAATTAGAACGCATATACGAAAATTTGTAAAGATATTTCGATAAAAAAATTAAATTTTTGGAAGTTAAAGAGATGTTTTTATAAAGGAAAACATTGTCTTTTATTGTTGACAGAAAATAAATTTGAGTGATATGATTTTTGGGAAATAATTTGATTCGAAGTTAGAAACGAGAGAGATTAATAGTTTATGAATGATATAGTCATGTTTATTTCTGTAATATTTTCTATGATTATTTTGTTGTTGATACTTGTTAAAAAGATAGATGTGAAGATTCCGCTTTTTGTTATAGGAATTATTTTGATGTATATTTTGCTTGTTATGGGAAACGAAATTGATTTATGTGATTTTAAAAGTTGTGGTTTTGTTTTTTTAGATCCAATTATGGCTATGATAGAACAATTTAAAATAATTTTACCATCTACCGGATTTTTAATTATAATTTTTGGTGGATACTCCATGTACATAACGAGTATTAAAGCTAATGATGTTACGGTTTATACTTTTACAAAATTAATGAGAAAAATTAGATCGGTGTACATATTAGTTCCAATTGTATTTTTAATTGGACATTTTCTTTCATTAGTTATACCAAGTGCATCAAATTTAGCTGTTATTATGTTGGCAACTTTTTATCCAGTTTTAAAAAGATGCGGAATGTCATCTCTTACTGCATCAGCAATCATTGCAACCTCTGCTACAATAATTCCATCTCCTTTTGGTGGAGATAATATTGCTGTTGTTACAGAGCTTTCAAAATATCCTCAATTTTCAGAATTAACTGTTAGAGATTATCTTTGGAATTATCATTCCATTATATCTATTCCAACAATTGTTTTTATGGCTATTGTACATTTTTTTTTGGCAAAAGTTTATGTATAGAAATGGGATCAAGATACGAGAACAAAAAAGACAAGTTAAAATTGATGATGAGATAAGAGGAGGGTTTTTATACAAATTTGTATATACTTTTTTGCCATTTTTACCAATTATTTTATGGATTGTAGTAATGATTGTAAGATATGTTTTTAGGATAGATTTTAACGTTAGCATTGAAGCTATAACAATTATTTCCTTTATTATTGTTGTGGCTTGTGAAATTATAAGAACTAAGAAGTTGAAATGGACGTTGAAAAAAGCTGAAGATTTTTTCAGAGGAATGGGATCGGCTATTTCTATAGTTTCATTGTTAGTTGCTGCAAGTGTATTTATTTTAGGATTAAAATCCATTGGACTGGTAGACGCTTTAGAAAAATTAATTATGAGTCTAGAAGAATGTAGATTTATATTTATTCCACAATTAATATTCGTTTTAATAACAATGTTGATTGTATTTTTAAGTGGAAGTGGAACTGCTATGTTTTATGAATTGATACCATCGTTAGTTCCATTTTCACTTATTACAGGATCTAATGTCATTTCACTTTCTATTATTATGGCTTTTACTGGACATCTTATGAGAGCAGTTTCTCCTGTATCAGCTGTTGTAATTATTGTAGCTGCTATAACAAAAGAGATACCTATTGACATAATAAAGAGGACATCGGTTCCAATGATTTTGGGTATTATTTTTATGTTTATTTTAACTACAACGGTTTATGGATTTTAGTAAATTGTTTTATGAAAAATTTGAAAATTGATGATATTATAGGTATACTATAAGTTGGTAAAAATTTATAGTTCATAGTAAGTGTATAAAATTTTAAAGGAGGAAATTATAGATGATAAAAAGGCCAATAATTATTGATACAGATCCAGGAATAGATGATGCTGTTGCAATTGCTGTTGCACTTTTTTCTGAAGAGTTAGATGTGAAATTGATTACAACTGTTTCAGGAAATGTTTCTCTTGATAAGGTGACTTACAATGCTATGTGTTTGTTAAAATACTTTGGGAAGGAAGAAATTCCTGTTGCAGCTGGAGCAAGTAAACCATTACTCAGAGAAGTTATAGATGCTAGTGATATTCATGGAAAAACTGGAATGGAAGGTTTTGATTTTGATGAACCTGATATGTCTAAGCTTTTAAAAGAACATGCAATTGATGCAATGAGAAAAGTAATTTTAGAGAGCAATGAAAAAGTTACGATTGTTCCAATAGGACCTTTAACTAATATTGCTCTTTTAATTAGAACATATCCAGAAGTTATGGAAAATATTGAAGAGCTTGTTATAATGGGAGGATCTACAGGAAGAGGAAATGCAGGGGTAATGGCTGAATTTAATTTTTATGCTGATCCAGAGGCTGCGAAGATTGTTATGAAAAGTGGACTTAAAATATCAATAACTCCTCTTGATGTTGGACTGAAAGCTCTTGTTTTGCCAGAAGATAGTGAGCAAATAAAATTAATGAACAAAACAGGAGAGATGTTTTATTCGTTATTCAAAAGATATAGAGGTGGAAGTTTTTCTACTGGATTGAAAATGTATGATAGTTGTGCTATTGCGTATCTTTTGAAACCTGAAATGTTTGAAACTGCATTTACTTTTGTTGATATAGAAACAAAAGGAGAATTGACTTATGGATGTAGTGTTGTAGATTTGAGAGGATATTTAAAAGAAGAACCGAATGCAACTGTTTGTATAGATGTTGATGCACAAATGTTTAGAGATTGGTTAATGGATAGAATAAGAAATTGTAATTAGAGAGGATGATTAAGAATGAATGATGTTATAATGTATGGCTCTGCTATAATTTCTGTAATTATCGTAATTTGGATGCTCATTAAGAAAATGGATATAAAGATTACACTTTTTGGTATGGGAATTGTTTTAATGTACATAGCTCTTGCAATGGGAAAAGGAATTTCTCTTAAGGGATTTGAGAGTACTGGGCTTGTTGTACTTGATCCACTTAAAGCTGTGATGGAGCAATTTAAATCTATATTGCCACAAGCAGGATTTATTATTTTAATTCTTGGTTGTTACTCTGCTTATATGACGAGCATAAAAGCAAATGATGTAACTGTAAATACTCTTACAAAACCAATCAAGAAAATAAAATCAGTTTATATTTTGGTTCCGATTGTATTTTTAATTGGAAATTTGCTTTCGTTAGTTGTTCCAAGTGCATCAAACTTGGCGATAATATTACTCGCAACTCTTTATCCAGTTTTAAGAAAATCTGGAATGACACCTTTAACAGCTGCTGCGATTATTGCGACGACAGCAACAATAATTCCTACGCCACTTGGTGGAGATAATGTTGCTATTGCAGCAGAGCTTGCCAAGTATCCACAATTTGCAGGATTGACTGTAACTGATTACGTTATACGATATCATGCAATTGTTTCTGTGCCTACGTTAATTTTAATGGCTGTTGTTCATTCCATTTGGCAAAAGTTTATGGATAAAAGAAGTGGAAGTATGATAGAGAAAGATGTTGAGATAGGAAAAGTGGCAGAGATAAAAGGTGGAGCTTTATATAAATTTGTGTATACATTACTTCCAATTTTTCCAATAATTTTATTGATTTTAGTTTATTTGGTTAAATCTATAGCAGGAATTGAAATTAATATTAGTGTTGAAGTTGCGACTCTTATATCTTTTATACTTGCAATTTTCTGTGAGTGTGTGAGAACTAGAAATACAAATGAGGTATTGAAAGGAACAGAAAGTTTCTTTAAAGGAATGGGGGGATCAATTCCAATTGTTGCTTTGTTAGTTGCAGCAGGAGTGTTTGTTCTTGGATTAAAATCAATTGGATTAATTGATTCTCTTCAGCAAACGATGCTTAACATTCAAGGAAGTGGTTTAGGATTTATTCTTCCATTATTATTAGTTGGTTTAACAATTCTGATAGTTTTGTTAAGTGGAAGTGGGACAGCTTTGTTCTTTGCATTGGTTCCTCTTATGGTTCCTCTTTCAGAAGCTGCTGGAATAAGTGCAATTTCTTTGAGTGTGCCTCTTGGTCTTGCAGGAAATTTAATGAGAGCAGTTTCTCCAGTGTCTGCAGTTGTTGTTATTGTTTCGGCGGCTGTTAAAGAAACTCCTCTTGATATTGTTAAAAGAACATCAATTCCAATGATTGCTGGAGTTGTGTTTATGTTTGTGTTGAGTATGATTTTGTTTTTGTAAAAAATTTTTGGCTCGTAAGTTTTAAAAACTTATGGGCTTTTTATTTGTATGTATTTCTAGAAAATTTAAAATTTATGTTTTATAATGTATATAGGACAAGGTTTTAAATTATTTTGTCAATGAGGTTGAGTTTTGTTATTGGTAAGGGGGAAATAATATTGAATGGAAATAATGAACAACATAAAAATAATGTCTTTATCATTAGATTGCTCTTTAAAGATCAACCAAAATTTCCAGAGATAAATACAGTTGATGAAATAGTTGGTGAATATTTGGGGAGTGTTGAGATTCAAAGCAAAACTCAAAATTATTATTCTTATACTTTGAAAGATTATTGTGTAAATTTTGAAAATGAGGAAATTAATCCAATACTTACGATTTTTAGTCCTGTGAAATTTGAGAATAATAATATAGAAGAACAATTAATTGATGAAAATTATGGATATCAGGTTATTGTTATAGATGTTATGGCAAATCTTCTTAATCCAAAAGAGCGAATAATTTTTACAATGAATTTAATTGAAATGCTTGCTCATATATTTACAGAATGTGAAGCAATATATTTTGAAAATTGGGGAAAACTGTTTTTAACAGGGAATTCTAAAGATAAAATTAAAATGAAGGAGTTTGCGTCGAAGAAAATTATGTTCTAGGAAGTGAATTTTTATATGAAGGTTAGTAATAGAACACTCGTGTTAATTGCGAGTATTGTTTGGTTAATTGCTGGAATAAATGTTTTGGCTATAGGATTATCTGAGTATAATGAATATTTAACAATTATTAATGTTATTTTATCGTTAATTGTATTTTCTATATTTTATTTTGCGATATTTAGGAAAATGGTTTTTAAGCATACAGATAGAATTGCTTCATATAAAGAAAACCAATATTTTTGGATGTTTTTTGATTTAAAATCTTTTATAATTATGGCAGTTATGATAACTTTGGGAATATATTTAAGAGTTTCTGGAGTTGCATCAAATCATTTTATTGCTGTATTTTATACAGGTCTTGGTTCTGCTTTAACTTTAGCAGGAATATTTTTTGGAATAAAATTTGTAATATTTAATAAAAGATAAAAGCAATTGGAAATTTTCCAGTTGCTTTTTGTTTTTTAGAAATATTTCTTGTGTATAAAAAATGATTCATAAAGCAACATATATTTAAAAGTTTGTAAGAGAATTGAAGAAATATATCCATAAAAAATTTTAAGTGGGGATTTAAAATGATAATCAATCATAATTTAAATGCAACGAATGCTCATAGAAATATGGGAAGTGTAAATGTTTCTCAAGGAAAATCAATGGAGAAATTAAGTTCTGGTATGAGAATCAATAGAGCGAGTAATGATGCAGCTGGTCTTGCAATTTCTGAGAAAATGAGATCACAAATTAGAGGGCTTAATCAAGCATCAAGAAATGCACAAGATGGAATTTCAATGATTCAAACAGCTGAGGGAGCTTTATCAGAAACTCAATCAATTTCTCAGCGGATGAGAGAACTTGCTATTCAATCTTCAAATGGAACTTATACTGATGAGGATAGAGTTTTGATAAATGAAGAATTTGTTCAACTTAGTAAAGAAATTGATAGAATTTCAGAGGACACTGAGTTTAATGGAATTAAACTTTTGAATGGAGATCTCTCTGGCAAAAGTTATAAGCTTGATGGAACGCCAACTGTAAAACATGGAGCTGGTGGTGGAATTGATACTAATGGTGATGCTACTGCTGTTGATTCGATGTTTGGAGGAACAACAGCTGAGAATTTAGCTGAGCTAGGGGAAGGAACTTTTGAATTGAAAGTAAGGATAGAGCAAACAAGTCAGTATAATGGATTGGTTACAGTTGAGTTATGGGATAATTCTCCAATTAATGTGTATAAACCATATATAATGGATACAGTTAAGATTGATGGAGCACATGCAACAGAAGGATTTTCAATAGGAGGAACAGGTATAACAGTTGATTTTAGTAATTCGTTGGAATTTACAACTGGAGAAACAACTGTGACATTTACAAATAAATTTGATAAACAAGAAGATAGAATTAAATTTCAAATTGGAGCAAATCAAAATCAGACGATTGGATTTAGTATTGATGATATGGGAGTTCGTGAGCTTGGACTTGCAGCAATTACAGTTGATACTCAAGAGAATGCTGAGTCTGCAATTCATAGACTTGATGTTGCGATTGAAAAAATTTCTGCACAAAGGTCTGGCTTAGGTGCGGTTCAAAATAGACTTGAGCATACTATAGCATCAACAAATAATACTTCAGAAAATTTACAGGCTGCTGAATCAAGAATAAGAGATGTTGATATGGCAAAAGAGATGATGAATTTGACGAAATTAAACGTTTTACAACAAGCATCTCAATCAATGCTCGCTCAGGCAAATCAAGCACCTCAACAAGTTTTGTCCATTTTAAAATAATGAGATGATGTTTTTCAAGTTTATCGTGAGAAGGATATAATCTGGGAATTAGGATAGGATAATTTGTTACAAGGACGTACGAAAAAATTTGAAAAAATTTTAGAGAATCAAGGAGGATTTACACATGATAATTAATCACAATATGAATGCGATGAATGCTCAAAGAAATATGGGAAGCTTAAACGTTCAACAAGGAAAAGCAATGGAGAAGTTAAGTTCTGGTATGAGAATAAATAGAGCATCAGATGATGCAGCTGGGCTTGTAATTTCTGAAAAAATGAGATCACAAATTAGAGGACTTAACCAAGCATCAAGAAATGCTCAAGATGGAATTTCGATGATTCAAACTGCTGAGGGAGCACTTTCTGAAACTCACTCAATCGGTCAAAGAATGAGAGAACTCGCTGTACAATCAGCCAATGGAACTTATACTGATGAAGATAGGGAAATAATAAATCAAGAATTCGTACAACTTAAAAGCGAAATTGATAGAATTGCACAGGATACAGAGTTTAATGGAAATAAAGTTTTGGACGGAAATGCTTCAGGAAAAACGATTGAGTATAATGATAAAACTAATAAACCTATAACTGGAAATGGGGTATCGAATACTAATATTAAAGAGCATTTAACAAATTTATTTAAAGATACGGAAGCTGAAGAACTGGCTAAAATTGGTGAAGGAAATTTTGAAATAAGAGTTAGGGGAGATAATAAATCAGAAACTGCAACATTTGAATTAATAGATAAATCTCATTTTAATGGTGGAAAAGAATATGTGATGGATAGTTATATAGTTACAGATGAAAATAAAGATGATCCTGTTAGGTTATATGGTATAGAAATTAAAATAGTCCCTAATGAAATTTCTGATGTATTAGATGCAAAGGTTACTACAGTAGGAGGATTTGCATTTTCAAATGATGTAACTAAAAAAGAAGATGGAATTACTCTTCAAGTTGGAGCGAACCAAAGTCAGACAGTTGGATTTAGTATTGACTTTATGAGGAGTCGAGAGCTTGGACTTGGAGGAATAACAGTGGATACAGCAGAGAATGCACAAGAGGCAATTCATAGGATGGATGTTTCTATTGAAAGAGTTTCTGCACAGAGAGCAGACCTTGGAGCAAATCAAAACAGACTTGAGCATACAATAGCTTCAACAGACAACACAGCAGAAAATTTACAAGCAGATGAGTCAAGAATAAGAGATGTTGATATGGCAAAAGAGATGATGAATTTGACAAAGCTAAATGTTTTACAGCAAGCTTCTCAGTCAATGTTTGCTCAAGCTAATCAAGCACCTCAACAAGTTTTATCGATTTTAAAATAATGGGCTTATGTTTTTTAAGCTCATTTTTATTTTTTAAAAAATTTATTGTAATAGGGATATAATTTGAGAATTAGGACAAGATAACTTAGTACAAGGATGTACGAGAAAATTTGAAAAAATTTTAGATAATCAAGGAGGATTTACACATGATAATTAATCACAATATGAACGCGATGAACGCACATAGAAATATGGGAGCAACAAATGTTCAACAAGGAAAGTCAATGGAGAAGTTAAGTTCTGGTATCAGAATTAATAGAGCAGGAGATGATGCAGCAGGTCTTGCAATTTCTGAGAAGATGAGATCACAAATTAGAGGTCTTAATCAAGCATCAAGAAATGCTCAAGATGGTATCTCAATGATACAAACAGCTGAAGGTGCATTATCAGAAACTCAAGCAATAGGACAAAGAATGAGAGAGCTTGCTATACAATCTGCAAACGGAACTTACACTGATGAAGATAGAGAGTTAATAAACCAAGAGTTTGGACAATTGAAATCTGAAATTGATAGAATTGCAAACGATACTGAGTTTAATGGAAATAAAGTTTTGAATGGAAATGTTTCTGGTAAGGAGATAAAGGATGGAAGATTAGCTAAGGGAACTGGTACAGCTGATATGTCAAATAAATTTACTATTGATAAAGGAGAGTTAGCTAAGTTAGGAGAGGGAACGTTTGATTTTAAAATAACTGTAGAAAATGCTGGTGCACATGCAAATGTCACTATTGATTTAATTGATAAATCACAATTTAATGGTGGAAAAGCATATGTTATGGATTCTGTTACTTTAGATGATGTAGATACAACACAGACTGGAAGCGAATCATTTAAAATAGGAGGAATTGATATAGAAATTGATCCTCAAAATTTAGAAAATGGAGCAACAGTAACTTTTACAAACACAGCAGAAAAGAAAGGAAATGGAGTAGATCTTCAAGTTGGAGCTAATCAGAAGCAACAAATTGGATTTAGTATTGAAAATATGGGAAGTCGTGAGCTTGGACTTGGAGGGATAACAGTTGATACAGCAGCGAATGCTCAAGATGCAATTGGAAGACTTGATGAAGCAGTTTCAAAAATTTCTTCACAGAGAGCTGACCTTGGAGCAACTCAAAATAGACTTGAGCATACAATAGCTTCAACAGATAACACAGCAGAAAATTTACAGGCAGCTGAGTCAAGAATAAGAGACGTTGATATGGCAAAAGAAATGATGAACTTAACAAAATTAAACGTTCTTCAACAAGCTTCTCAGTCAATGCTTGCTCAAGCAAACCAAGCACCACAACAAGTTCTATCAATTTTAAGATAAATATTTCTTCATACAAAAAGAGCAACTCAAAAGAGTTGCTCTTTAATTTTTTGATTATTCTATTGTGTATGTTTGAGCTAAATGTGTGCGAGCTGATAAATAAAATTTTGTGATGGTATCAACATCTTCATTGCTAAATTTGTAAGGACCAGTAATATTTTCTGAAGCACGTCTGGATTCTAAATAGAATTTGTAGCTTGTTTCTGCATACATAATTGCTAAATGTTCCATGATCTCTTTAGTCAATGATAAGCACCTCCAATTTCTATCGCTAGCAAAATAATTTTCTCTTAGTATAACCAGATTTCTAAAAAATTTTTGTGATGAATCAAAATTTTAAAATTATTTATTTGAAACTTTAGCAGTTATACCCACGAGGTTCATGTACTCACCATTATCTGCTTCAATTAATGCTCGATCTTCAATAGCGTAAGGGTTGTCTGTTGAAAGCCATTCCTCCCAAGCTTTGTTGAAACATTTCATTTCCCATATTTTTAAATCTGAGACAAATTTTTCAAATTTTGGTTTCCACCAAGAAATTGAGTGCCACATTGGAAGGGCTTCTTCATCCCAATAAGGTTTCATTTTTTCTGGTATATTGTTATGTACTTCGAATTTCATACCAGGAAATGTAATGGCAAGAAGTCCGTTATCTTTAATTAATGGTTTGATTTTTTCAGGAAAAAATGTGTCGTTGTTTCCTACGTAATGATAAGAATCAACGCTAATTATTGCGTCAAAATATTTTTCAGCAAAAGGCATGTCTAAAGCATCAGCATGAATTGGAATAATAGAATCCTCTAAGCCCATCTCTTGGAATCGTTTGTAATTATCCGTAGCAGAAATCCATAAATCAAGAGCAAAAACTTTTACTCCAAATTCTTTTGCTAAGAAAATTGATGTGAGACCATTTCCACAACCTAAATCTAAAACTCTCATGTTTGGTTTTAATTCAACGTCTTGAACAAGCTCTTCAAGAATTAACATTGAATTAGGTCCCATCATATTTTTGTGTAGGAAATTTTTATCATATTTATCCGCTTTATATAAATTCATTTTCACATCTCCAGTCATCAAAAACATTATTTAAAAATTTCAATCTATAAACAATAATAAATTGTGAGAATTATTTAATCAAGAGTTTTTTCATGAGAAAATAATGAACAATAATTCATTTAAAAAGCTGTATAAAAATTGATTTAAATGGAATGAATTATATGTACAAATTTTCTCATAATTCTATTTACCCCTAAAGAAAGACTCGATAAATTAATCGAGTCTTTTTACTTTGTAAAAAATTTTATGATTAAAAATATTTAAAAATTTTGTAAAATATGTTATCATAATATTAATGAATAAAGCTTATAAGTTAGAGAGGTAAGTTTAATGAATAAAGACTTGAAGAAAAAATTAATCGCGTCTTGTGCTGCAGCTGCATTAATAATTCCAGTAGTAGGTGGAGGGAGAAACTCAACGGAAGTAAAAGCTTTTGGTTTTGGAGATATTGCTGAAGAATTAGTTGATAACTTTTTTGATTACGATGATGATAGATACGGATTTGATTTTGATTAAAAATTTTGAGATGCAAGAGCATCTCATTTTTTTTGCAAAAAATTTTTGAAAAAGACTCCCTTATAAAAAGTTTTTTACGATAAATAATATAGATTGACCTATAGCATAAGAAAGGGACTTTACAATTACAAATTTTTAAAATTCAAGGAGGAATAAGAAAATGGTAATCAATCACAATATGAATGCGATGAACGCACACAGAAATATGGGAGCAACAAATGTTCAACAAGGAAAGGCGATGGAAAAATTAAGTTCTGGACTTAGAATAAATAGAGCAGGGGATGATGCAGCTGGTCTTGCAATTTCTGAAAAAATGAGATCTCAAATTAGAGGACTTAATCAAGCGTCAAGAAATGCTCAAGATGGTATTTCAATGATTCAAACAGCAGAGGGAGCGTTATCAGAAACTCAAGCAATAGGACAAAGAATGAGAGAGCTTGCTGTTCAATCTGCAAACGGAACTTACACTGATGAAGATAGAAAATTAATTGACCAAGAGTTTGGTCAACTTAAAAATTAAATAGATAGAATTGCAAATGATACTGAGTTTAATGGCAATAAAGTTTTGAATGGAAATGTTTCTGGGAAGGAAATAACAAATGGTGGGGTTAAGGCTGGAGGTAAGATACCTGGAGCGGGTGGAGCTGACAAAGCATCTGAGTTTGTTAAGACTGTGGAAGCAGAGGCAAATAAAGCAGAATTAGCAAAATTAGGAGAAGGAGATTTTGAACTTCAGTTTACTAAAACAGATAATAATACTGTAAAAGTAGATTTAATAGATACATCTAAGCAATTTAATGGTGGAAAAAATTATACAATGGATAGTGCAACTATAGATATTTCTGGTGCTGCAAAAGAGTTTGAAATTGCAGGAATTACATTACAATTTGATAAGGCACAACTAACTAGTGCTACATAAGGGGATACAGGAACAGTTACTTTTACTAATACAGCTGACAAAACAGGCGAAGGAGTTAATCTTCAAATAGGAGCGAATCAAAATCAACAAATTGGATTTAGTATTGAGAACATGAGAAGCCGTGAGCTTGGACTTGGAGGAATAACAGTTGATACTGCAGAGAATGCACAGGAAGCAATTGGAAGACTTGATGCAGCAGTTTCAAAAATTTCTGCACAAAGAGCTGACCTTGGAGCGAACCAAAATAGATTAGAGCATACAATTGCTTCAACAGATAACACAGCAGAAAACTTACAAGCAGCTGAGTCAAGAATAAGAGACGTAGACATGGCAAAAGAGATGATGAACTTAACAAAACTAAATGTTTTACAACAAGCGTCTCAAGCAATGCTTTCACAAGCCAACCAAGCACCACAACAAGTTCTTTCAATTTTAAGATAATAATTTTTAAAATTTTAGGGAGATACATTTTGTATCTCTCTTTTTGATTTTTAAATGGAAGAAATTTATAGTGGAATCTTTTATTAAAAAATTTATAGGGGGAATAATAAGATTAAGTCGTGGCATATAAAAGGGAATTTGTTTGCCATTTACATACATTCAAGGAGGAATTTATAAATGATAATTAATCATAATCTTAATGCGATGAACGCACACAGAAATATGGGAAGTACAAATGTTGCTCAAGGAAAAGCGATGGAGAAATTAAGTTCTGGTCTTAGAATAAATAGAGCGTCTGATGACGCAGCTGGTCTTGCAATTTCTGAGAAAATGAGATCACAAATTAGAGGTCTTAACCAAGCATCTCGAAACGCTCAAGATGGAATCTCAATGATTCAAACTGCTGAGGGTGCACTTTCTGAAACTCAATCAATTGGTCAAAGAATGAGAGAGCTTGCTGTTCAATCTGCAAATGGAACTTATACAGATGAGGATAGAGTTTTAATTGATCAGGAATTCGGACAATTAAGAAAAGAAATGGATAGAATTGCAACAGACACCGAATTTAATGGAAATAAAGTTTTAGATGGAACGGCTTCTGGGAAGACGATTGAGACTCAAGGTAATGGAAGCGTTGTTGGAGCTGGAAATACAATTAGTGGAGGAAATCTTAATACTATATTTCAAGATGTAGATCCCAAAGAATTAGCTAAACTTGGAGAAGGAGAATTTAATGTTAAGGTTACTAGTGATGGTGCAAATGTTACAATAGATTTAATAGATAATTCTCATTTTAATGGAGGTAAACCATATGTAATGGATAGTATTACAATTGGAAATCCTCCTGTAGGTCCAAATGAAACATTTGAATTATGTGGAGTTGAATGGGAACTCAATGGATTAGATAAAATTACTACAAATGCACCAGCAGGAGATATTACTTTTAAATTTGAAAATAGAGTTACGAAAGATGAAGATGGAGTTACTCTTCAAATTGGGGCAAATCAAAATCAACATATTGGATTTAGTATTGAGAATATGAGAAGCCGTGAGCTTGGACTTGGAGGAATTACAGTAGATACTGCAGCAAACGCTCAGGAAGCACTTGGAAGACTTGATGAGGCAATTTCAAAAATTTCTCAGCAAAGAGCAGAACTTGGAGCAAACCAAAACAGACTTGAGCATACAATTGCTTCAACAGATAATCCGGCAGAACATCTTCAAGCAGCTGAGGCAAGAATAAGAGATGTTGACATGGCAATAGAGATGATGAATTTAACAAAGCTAAATGTTTTACAACAAGCATCTCAAGCAATGCTTGCTCAATCAAATCAAGCACCACAACAAGTTCTTTCACTTTTAAAATAATAATTTGTTTAGATAAGATGCACTTGTATCTTATTTTTTTTGAGAAAAAGCTTATACAAAATTATTGAGGAATGCTTTAAAGTAAAAAAGTTTGTACGATAAATAAGATAGATTAACCTATAACATAAAAAAGGGATTTTATATTATCAAATTTTTGAAATTCAAGGAGGAATGAAAAAATGGTAATCAATAACAATTTGAATGCAATGAATGCACATAGAAATATGGGAAGCACTCATATTAATCAAGGAAAATCAATGGAGAAATTAAGTTCTGGTCTAAGGATTAACAAAGCAGGGGATGACGCTGCTGGTCTTGCGATTTCTGAAAAAATGAGATCACAAATAAGAGGGCTTAATCAATCTTCAAGAAATGCTCAAGATGGTGTTTCAATGATTCAAACAGCTGAAGGAGCTTTGTCAGAAACTCAAGCAATTTCTCAGAGAATGAGAGAGCTTGCTGTTTAATCTGCAAACGGAACTTACACTGATGAAGATAGAGAGTTGATTAATAGAGAATTTGGTCAACTTAAAAATGAAATTGATAGAATAGCAAATGACACTGAGTTTAATGGAAAGAAAGTTTTAAACGGTAATGTGTCTGGTAAGGAGATAACATTTAAACAAGGTACACAATCAGGAAATACAGGAGCAAATAATATTGATTTTGCTAAGGTATTTGCAAATGTTGAAGGTGAAGAATTAGCAAAATTAGGAGAAGGAAGTTTTCAGATAAATGTAAAAACAAAAGCTGGTGCTAGTGGTGGAGATCCGGAATTTACAGTTGAATTGGTTGATAAATCACAGTTTAATGGTGGAAAAGAATATGTAATGGATAGCTTTTCATTTACAACTGCATCTAAATCTACTAATGAAACATTTGAATTAGGTGGCGTTCAAATTGAGTTAGACATAGATAAAACGAATTTAGCTGCAGATAAGACAGCGTCATTTACATTCACAAATACAGCATAGAAAAAAGGAAACGGAGTTGATCTTCAAATTGGAGCTAACCAAGAGCAACAAATTGGATTTAGCATTGAGAATATGAGAAGTCGTGAGCTTGGACTTGGAGGAATTGAAGTAGATACTGCGGAAAATGCTCAAGAGGCAATTGGAAGACTTGATGAAGCAGTTTCAAGAATTTCTGCACAAAGAGCTGAGCTTGGAGCGAACCAAAATAGACTTGAAGATACAATCGCTTCAACAGATAATACAGCAGAAAATTTACAAGCTGCTGAGTCAAGAATAAGAGATGTTGACATGGCAAAAGAAATGATGAATTTAACAAAGCTAAATGTTTTACAGCAAGCATCTCAAGCAATGCTTTCTCAAGCAAACCAAGCACCACAACAAGTTCTATCAATTTTGAGATAATAAAATTTTAGAGGGGTACAAGCTTGTATCTCTCTTTATTTTTTAATATGGAAAAATTATAGTTTAATTTGAAAAAATTAATTTTTGTAATAATATCTCCTATAATTAATTTTAATTTGTGATAGACTAAGATAAAAAATTAGGAGATAGCAATGGAACAATTAAAATATAGAGAAAATCTCAACCAAAAATTTAAATCTTTTAAATCTGAAAATTTAATTTATGAAGGATTCACATTAAAAGATAACAAGGTAGAAATACTATATAATTG
>JAGHEJ010000057.1 GCA_017889345.1 Clostridiales bacterium
GCTTAGAAAAGATAGAGTTAAAGAGAGGAGAAATAAAAAATGATAAAGTTTCCAGAAGGATTTTATTTTGGTAGTGCTACAAGCTCAACTCAATGTGAAGGAGCTCACACTGATGATTTAAAAGGAAAAGATATTTGGGATATTTGGTATGAAGAAGAGCCTTATAAATTTTTTGATGGAGTAGGACCACAAGATACTTCAACATTTTATAAAAATTATAAAAGTGATATTCAATTGTTAAAAAAGGTTGGAAATAATTCTTTTAGAACTTCAATTAGTTGGTCAAGATTATTTCCTCAAGGATTTGGAAAAATTAATGAAGATGCAGTGAAGTTTTATAGGAATGTTTTTGAAGAATTGAAAAGAAATGATATAGAACCATTTGTAAATTTATTTCATTTTGATATGCCATATGAATTACAAAAAATTGGTGGTTGGGAAAATAGAAAAGTTGTTGATTATTACAGAGAGTACGCTAAAAAATGTTTTGAGTTGTTTGGCGATATTGTAAAAAGATGGTTTACTTTTAATGAGCCAATTGTACATGTTGAGTGTGGATATTTACTTTGCTATCATTATCCATGTAAAGTTGATCCAAAGGCAGCAGTTCAAGTTGCGTATCATACAGCTTTGGCAAGTGCCTTTGCAATCAAAGAATACCACGAATTAAATAAAGGTGGAAAAATTGGAATTGTACTTAACTTAACACCAGCTTATCCAAGAAGTCAAAATGAAGCTGATGTTAAAGCATCAAATATTGCGGAATTATTTGCGAACAAAAGTTTTTTAGACCCAGCTATAAAAGGGGAGTATGATCAAGAATTAATTGACATTATTAAGAAACATGATTTAATGCCTGAGTATACTCAAGAGGATTTAAGTGTTATAAAAAATAACACGGTAGACTTTTTAGGAGTTAACTATTATCAACCAGTTCGTGTTTGTGCAAAAGCACATCTTCCAAATCCAGAAGCTCCATTTATGCCAGACTATTATTATGACCATTATGTAATGCCTGGAAGAAGAATGAATCCTTATCGTGGTTGGGAAATTTATCCTAAAGGAATTTATGACATTGCTATAAATATTAAAAATAATTATGGAAATATTGAGTGGATGATAACAGAAAATGGAATGGGCGTAGAGAACGAAGAGAGATTTAGAAAAGATGGAATCATTCACGATGATTATCGTATAGATTTTTACAAAGAACATTTGACTTGGCTTCATAAAGGAATTGAAGAAGGAAGTAATTGTATTGGTTATCATGTTTGGACATTTATTGATTGTTGGAGCTGGATAAATGCGTATAAAAATCGTTATGGACTTATAGAGCTTGACTTAGAAACTCAAGAGAGAAAAATCAAAAAATCTGGACAATGGTTTAAAGAGTTGAGTGAAAAGGGCGGTTTCTAAATGATTGAAGTTAAAGAGAGATTGTATGTTGATGTAAATGAATTTTTTAATCAACTTGAAACGTCAATTGCATATGACATTGAACAAGCAACTGGAAAAAAGATAAAACCTTACAAAGGATACAAGTATAAAAAAGTTATGAAAAATAAAGTTGGATGTAAAGGTGAAGTGGAGATTGTAATAACAGAATTAACTCCTCCAAAATGTTATAGTGCATCTTTTAAATCAATTAATGGATTTAATAAAATTAGCTATATAATTGAAGAAATTGAAGAGTATTGTATTGATGTAACTTATCGTGAAGAATTTGAAGGAAACTCAAAAAGTATAGATACAAATTTTAAACTCATGCAATTTTTTTATAAGAGAAGAGCAAGAAAACGTGCTTCAAAAATTTTAAGAGCGATTGAAAGTTATCTTACACAAAATAATAATTGAGATTTAAACAGAAAATCTTTAGGGGTTTTCTATTTTATTTTTTGTATAGAATTTTTGTAGTATAATGTTTTTGTACAGGAAATTAAATCCCTACAAATGATAAAAGTTTTTGTATGAAAAATATATTTAGAATGTATTTTTTTAGACGATAAAGTAAGATATAGAAATTGAGGAGGAACTCTTAATGGATAATGTAATGACAGAAAATGGTAGGGGATTTGAAACTACTGCATTTCAGCTTAGAATTATAGCAATATTAGCTATGATTATGGATCACGCTTATAAAATTGTGGGAATTGGTGGAGAATTTATGACAATTGTGGGGAGATTAGCTTTCCCTATATTTACATTTCAAATAGCTGAAGGATATGTCCACACCAAAGATTTTAAAAGTTATCTTAAAAAGCTATTGTTTTTTGCGATTATATCAGAAATACCATTTAATCTTTCTGCACCACTTGGAGGAATAATTGATCCTTTTCACCAAAATGTTTTGTGGACGTTTCTTATAGGATTAATTATTTTGAGAATAATAGATGGTATAAAAAATAATACTAAAAACAATATAATGATGGTTATACAGATTGTCTTGATATGTATAATAGGATACTTTGTAGGTAATATTGTAGCGGTTGATTACTCAGGTATGGGAGTTTTAACAGTTGTATTATTTTATCTAACTAGAAATTGTAAATACAAACATGTAATGCAGTTAGTTGGATGTATAATTTTAAATTCCTTATTACTAGGTCATAGTATATCACTTAATATTTTTAGTTTAACAATTGTGATTCCAATACAATTATTTGGTGTATTTGCATTAATACCTATTTGGCTATACAAAGGTAAACAAGGATATCATTCTAAGAATTGGTCAAGATTTTGTTATTGGTTTTATCCTGTTCACATTATAGTTTTACTTGCAATTAGTTATTTAAGGATTATAGTATAAAAATTTTAATCACTCACTGAATTAGTGGGTGATTTTTTTAAAATTTTACAATGATAGAATTTTGTAATATAATTAGTTATAAAATGAAAACAATTAATTTTGATTAAGTAATTTTGTAAAAACGATATATTAATTTGATTGTATGGTTGTTCAATAAGTTGAGATGGAGGATTAAGTATGAAAATAGGTGTTGTTGGAAGTATAAATATGGATTTAGTTATTAGAACAAATAGGATTCCAAGTAAGGGAGAAACAATAATTGGAGATAATTTAATTGATTTTCCAGGAGGAAAAGGTGCAAATCAAGCTGTTGCTATTTCAAGATTAGGAGAAAATGTAACAATGTTTGGTTGTGTTGGAAGAGATCAATATGGAGAATGTTTAATACAAAATTTTAAGGATGAGAAAGTTAATACTGATTACATAAGAGAAATAGATGGAGTTAGCACAGGTGTTGCTGTAATTACAGTATGTGATGATGATAATTCTATAATTGTTATTCCAGGAGCAAATAATTGTGTTGATAAAGATTATATTGACTCCGTTAAAGATAAAATATTGGAGCACAACTTGATAATATTACAAAATGAAATTCCTATGGAGACAATTGAATATGTGGTGGATTTTTGTCATGAAAATGGAATAAAAACAATTTTAAATCCAGCTCCAGCAAAAAAAATCTCAAAAAATTTGATAGACAAACTTTCTTATTTAACTCCAAATGAACATGAAGTAGCTTTAATTTTTGAAGGAGAAAATATTGATGAAATTTTAAATAAATACGATCAAAAATTGATTATAACTCTTGGAGAAAATGGAGTTAAATTTTTAGATGAAAATAAAGAGATAGTAAAAGTTCCTTGTAGAAAATCAAATGTTATTGATACAACAGGAGCAGGAGATACATTTAATGGTGCATTTTGTGTAGGGCTTATACATGGGAAAAAATTGTCTGGTTCAATAAAGTTTGCAAATATTGCAGCAGGATTGTCCACTGAAAAATTTGGAGCTCAATCAGGAATGCCATATCTAAATGAAGTTTTGGAAGAAATGGGTGGAGAATTATAAAATTGAAAAAATTATTTTGTCTTAGAGTAAATAAAAGATATCAATTTAATTTGATATCTTTTTAAAAATTTTAAGAGATTTAATTAATAAATTTTGTTGAAAATTTAACAAGAAAGTTTTAAAATCTTATTAAAAGACAATAGATAATTACAGTTTATAAAATAATACGTGTGAGGTTTGATATTATGGATTCTAAGAAAATGTTGAAAGCGTCATTATGGTATTTTATTGCTGCGATGGTAGTTGGAGTATTTTATAGAGAAAGTACAAAAATGATTAATTTTGTTGGAAAGACAACTTTAGCAGTAGTTCATTCTCATTTGTTCTCTTTGGGAATGTTATTGTTTTTAATATTGTTTGCATTATCGTTAAATGATAAATTTAAGCAACATAAAGATTCTTTTGGAATATTTTTTAAAACTTACAACATAGCATTACCGTTTATGGTAATTATGATGATTATTAGAGGAGTAGTTCAAGTTTTCGGTATTGAAATAAGCAAATCACAGAGTGCTATGATATCTGGTATTTCAGGTTTAGCACATATTTTAGTGTTAGTGGCATTTATATTACTTTTCAGATTTTTATTTAAATCATTTAATTCAGAGACACAAAGAGGATAAACTAAATGAAAAAATTTTTAACAATTATGTTAATGATGTTATTATGTATATCTGTATCTAGTTGTGAAAGTAAGCAAGAACCTGAAGTTAGTATAGGGAATCCCTTTACTGAAGTTAAAACTATTGAGGAAGCTGAGAAACTTGCAGGATTTACAATAAATCTTCCTAAGGAAAATTTTGTAGACAATTCTGATGTACAAATTAAAGTTATAAAAGATGAATTGATAGAAGTTTCTTATCATGGATCAGAGAAATGGTTGGTAATTCGTAAGGGGTTAGATAAAGGAGAAGAGGATATAAGTGGAGATTATAACGAATATCCTGAACAAATAACAAATTTTGTTAATGGTAGAGATTTTATTTTCAGAGGGCAAGACGGAAAGATTAATGTTGTAACTTGGAAAGAGGGAGATTATATATACTCTGTTAATATAAATCCTGGTGGTATTGGAATTGATTATGATGTTGTTATTCAAATGCTTTCACAAATCAAATAAAAAATTAAATCCTATGAAATGTTTTCATAGGATTTTTTATATTTAGTCTTCGTATTTGGAAAGTTCACTACAAGCACAATTTATTGAATCGATAGCTGATTGAATTATTTTTTTGTTTTTGCTATTTTCACAACAACACATAGCATTTTGTAAATCGTTTATAGTGGAATGAATTGAATCCATGCTTGAATTTATAATATTTTGAGCTTTACCCATAAATAAAACCATCCTTTATCAAAATAATTAGAAGATACTAATATTATTTCGAGTTTAAAAATATTTATTCGAGATAAATTTAATAAGATGGAAGTTATTATAGAATTTTAATCATTAATTACCAAATATAGATTTAAGGTTATCCCATATTCCTATTAAAGTATTTTCAACGTTATCAAAAACTTTATCTAAAGTATTTCCAACATTATCCCAAATTTTTTCCCAACCATTTTTGTCATTGTCTTTTTTCTCGATATAATTGTTTTTATCATTCTGTGGTTCGTTCCAATCATCTTCTACATTGTCCCAAGTTTTTTCCCAACTATCGCCAATATCCTTCCAAGTTTCCTTCCAACTCTTTCCTATTTTATCCCAAGTTTCTTTCCAACTATTGCCAATACCTTCCCAATAAATTTCCAAGCTATTTTCAAAATTATCTTCATAATAAGAAGTTGTAGTTATTTTCTCTTGTTTTGCATTAACTTTTCCATTTAAATTAGTAGTAGTTGTTAATCCTAGTATCAAGATTAAAGTAAAAAGTTTTAATTTGTTATTCATAATAAAGTCCTCCTAAAATTTGGAAAGAGATTTATTTAGATTATACTAGGAATTTATAAATGTGTAAACGTAATATTAAAATTTTGAAATGATGGTATAAAAAATGGAAAAACCACTAACTAATTGTTAGTGGTTAAAATTTTTAAACAAAAATTAAATCCTATGAAAAATTTCATAGGATTTTTATGCTTATTATTCTCCCGGATAAAGTGGAAATGTTGGATTAATAGAAATCATAGGTAAACTATATTTCTTTTTGAAATATTCCCAGAATTTATCTTGATCACGTTTAGCACACTGCTTTAAAAATCTATCAAAAGCTGGATCAAATCTTGCAAATTTACCATCACTACCAAGAAAATGAGGTTTAATGTTACCATGACTATCTAGATGCATGTTTCTAAATGTACGAAGTATATGATCAATAGAACGATAGTCATCCTCTAAACTATAAGCTTTGGCTTCTTGTCCAGCACCAGCTCCTGTACTTATAACAGCTGCTGGAACGCCAATGATGTTGCGATAGTAACACCAGCGATTAATTTTTTAAGTCCTTTTTTCATTTCAAAGCCCCCTTTAAAATTATTATTTTGAACTTATCTCCATTATATCAAAAATTTAACAAAAAGTAAATAAAATTAATCATTATTTAAAATTAAGTTTAACTCATTTATAGATGAAGGCGGAGTTATATAAACTGTATTGTTTGAAGAATAAATTACCATTCCAGGTTTTGCGTGAGGCATTTTCTTAATATTTTTAACTTTTGTGTAGTCTACGGGAACGTTTGATGAAGTCGAAGCTTTGCTATAAAATGCTGCGAGTTTTCCTGCGATTTCTATGAGTTTGTCATCTGGATTGTTGTGAGCAAGAATTACATGACTTCCTGGAATATTTTTTGTATGAAACCATGTGTAATCTTTTTTTGCAATTTTAAATGTCAAGGCTTCATTTTGTATATTATTTTTACCAACAAAAATTGAAACTCCACTTGATGTTACGTAGTGATATGGTTTTGATTTTATAATTTCTTGTTTGTTTTTTGTTCTTATGTTTTTCAAATATCCGCTATTTGTAAGCTCTTCTCTTATTTCATCAATGTCATTTTCATTTTCAATTTTGTCTAAGCTATTTAAAACGGAATTTAAATATTCAATTTCTTTTGTTGATTCAATGATATTGTTTTGATTCATGATCTCTGATTTTTTAAGTTTTTTGTATTTTTTGTAGTAATTTTCGATGTTTTGTGATGCGTGAAGTTTTGGATTTAATTTAATTTTGATTTCTTCAAGGTTTTCACTAAAATAATTTTGAACTGTTATTGAATCTTCTCTACCTTTTAGTATGTAAATATTTGATGAGATTAAATCGCCGTATAATTTGTAAATATCTTTGTTTTCACTTTCTTTAAGAGATTTTTTAAATATAGAAATTTTCTTTGAAGTTTTTTGAATAACAGAGTTTATAACTTTTTTGATGTTTAAAATTTTATTGTTTAAAGTATCAAATTTATTTTTGTTAACAATGAAATCATCAAGCAATTCATTTAAATTATTAAATTGAACCTTTTTTTCGTAAGAATTTATATCAAAACAATAAAAATCTTTATAAGATTCATTTGATATGTAAAGTGTAGGATTTATATTCGATTTAAAAATTTCATTTATAATAGAAAATTTATCTTCAATAGAGAGGTTTTCCGTTTGTGTAAAAATAAATTTAGATAAGGGAGTAGATACTCCTTGAAATATTTTTGAGTACATATTTTCATTAATATCTATAACATTCATTACCTTTTTGAAATTATCGAAAGTAAAATCAAAAGGATTCATTTTCAAATCATCTTTTGGGGGATATTTATAAATTGATCCTGGAATTAAAGTTCTATATGAATTGTTGGCGCTTGAAAGATGTTTAATTGAATCTAAAACTTTTTGGTTTGATTCGTTAATTAACGAGATATTACTGTGTTTTCCCATAAGCTCAACTATGAGATTAAATGTTTCCATATCTCCAAGTTCATTTCTATTATTTATAATTAATTTCAAAATTCTATCATTTTCAATTTGAGAAACTTCTTTTATGGTTCCATTAAGTATGTATTTTTTAAGAATTGTGCAAAACATGAAGTTTGTTTTTGGAGTTTCGTATTTGTTATTTGTAAAATTTATTGTTCCATATGTTGAATTTACACTTATGAATAAATTTAAATTTTCCCCGTTGCATCTTATTGAAAAAATAACATCGTATTTTCCAATTTGATTTATTTTACGTATCTTTCCATTTGTTATCTTTGGAACTATTTCTTTAACGAGTTTATTTAAGAATACTCCATCCATTGGCATACAAATCACCTCGAGTAAATTATAACACAAAATAATTTTAGAAAATATTTTATTATTTGACGAATAAAAATGAATATAAAAATATTTTTCTGAAATAAATTAAATAGGAATTTTATTTAATCAGGGAGGGTAATTTTATGGTTTTAGAAGATATCGAATTAGATTTATTAATGTATGTGAATTATGATTTTGCAAAAAAGTTTAATGTGCTCCCAACTAGAAGATATAAAAATGGTGTTATAGTTATTTGCTCAGAAATTAGAGATGATGTTATGAACAATTTAAAAGTAATGTTTAATGAAAATATTGTTCCGTACGTTCAATCTAGAGAGACCGTTGAAGAAAATATTTCTTATTACTACGAGATATTTAATAAGAGACAAGCATCTTCTGGAAATTATGCAGAAGAATTATATGATGAAATTTTTGATACAGCAATATCTCTTAGAGTTAGTGATATACATATAGAACCTCAAAGTGATGGGGTAAATATAAGAATGAGATATAATGGAGATTTGAAATTATTTAAACAAATCTCATTTGTTTCTTACAAATTCATATCAACAAAAATAAAAGTTTTAAGTAATCTTGACATAACAGAAAAACGTTTATCTCAAGATGGAAAAATAATTTACACTTATAAAGGAATTAAATACAACATAAGAGTATCGACTTTGTTGGTTTCAAAAGGGGAGAAAATCTCTTTAAGAATTCATTATAATGAAATGGTTTATAAAACAATAGAAGATCTTGGATTTAATGAAGATCAAATTTCTCTTTTGGAAAAACACTTAAGTAAAAGAAATGGAATGACAATTTTATCAGGACCAACAGGAAGTGGAAAGTCTACGACTTTATATAAATTTATTGAACATCTAAATAATGAAAAAGTAAGCATTTATACAATAGAAGATCCAATTGAATATGAAATTGATGGAGTTAATCAAAGTTCAGTAAATGAAAAAGCAGGATTAACTTTCAAAGAGATAGCTAAAAATATTTTAAGACATGACCCGGATATATTAATGATTGGAGAAATAAGAGATGATGAAACAGCAAAAGTTGCCGTGTCGTCTTCTGTAGTTGGACATAAAGTTTTTTCAACAATACATGCTAAAGATTCGATTTCTGTTATTACTCGATTAGAGGACTTAGGTATAAGTGATTTTTTAGCAATAGACTCTTTAGATATGATTATTTCTCAAAGACTGGTAAAAAAGTTATGTAAATGCAAAAAAAGAGAAAGTGTAGACGAACAAGTTATATTTAACACAAAATACGAAAAAGGGAAATATTATTCTCCAAAAGGATGTGAAAAATGTAAATTTACTGGATATAGTGGAAGAATTTTGTTAAGCGAAATTATCATAATAGATGATATAATAAAGGATATGTTTTTGGAAAAGAAACCCATAAATGAGATAAAACAATACATAAGGAAGAAATATTTTAAGTATTCTTTTGAATATAACATGAGGGAACTTATTCAAAGTGGAGATGTTTATATAAAAGATATGGAGATAGTAAATTAAAATATATGATAAGCTATATTCTTTTAGTTAAACGAAATGGAATATTTAAATTTATTTCTTACTATGGAAATTTTAGAGATTTCCTTTATGAATATAGGGACAAAATTTATTTTAAATTTAAAGTGCCAGCATTTTTAGTTAGGCATAAGAAATTAAAAATGCAGTGGTACAAAAGATTTTGTGAAGACCTATATTTTTTACATATAAGTGGGGTTTCTGTTGTGGACTCAATTAATATTTTTAGACAAAACGCAGAAGAGTCTAAGAAGAAAGATATGAGTTTATTTTATAAAAACATATATGAAAAGTTATTAAAAGGAAATTCTTTCTATGAGTCAATAAAGTCTACAAGATATAAATTTGATAATATGTTCTTATCTTTAATAAAAATTAGCGAAGAAACTGGTAATTTATCTGAAATTTTAAAAAATCTATGTGAATATTATGATGAAAAAATATCGTTACATAATCAAGTTAAGTCATCTCTTTTATATCCTTCATTGTTACTTGGAGTTTTAGTAGTTTTATTTAATTTATGTATTCTTTATTTTATACCAAGTTATGTTAATTCATTTCAAACACAAATTTCCAACTTACCTAGTTATAGTAAAACATTTATAAATGTATGTTTATTTATAAAACAATATTATAGCATATTTTTAATTAGTACATGTCTAATCTTTTTTGTTTTCATTAAAAGTATAAAATCAAACAAAGGTTTATTTAAAATTATTTTAAAAATTGGAATTTTTAGAAAGATTTATTTTAAATATTGTCAATTAAAATTCATACAAGCACTTTATTACATGGTCAATAGTGGAATAAGTATTGCGTCAGCATTAAAGATAATGTCCAAAATAGAAAATGAAGTTTATATAGGTTATGCAAAGTATATATATGATCAAATAAATAAAGGCTTTGAGTTTTGTGATGCACTAAAAAACGCTAAAATTTTTGAAAGTGAATTTATCTCAATTATAAAAGTTGGAGAAAAAAGTTCAAATTTAAATTTGTCGTTAAAAAATATATGGACAGGGTACTCAAAAAGATATTATGAAATGTTAAATAAAAGTACAAAACTTATAGAACCAATATTTATTTTAATTTGTGGATTACTCGTAGTTATATTCATTTCAATATTTATACTACTACTGATTTCTTACGATAATTTTATGAATATATGGGAGGAAATATAGTGAAAAAATCAGGAGCGTTACTTGTAGAAAATATAATAGCAATTGTTTTGATTTTAATGATTATTGGTGGAATTTTCGCAAATGCGTCTCAATTAAAAAATGTTTATAACAAACATGAGAATGATAAATTCAAATTGGAGTTTATAAATTTTATAAATTTTGGAAAATATATGGCTGCTAATGACAATAAAGTTTATACTTTGAGATTTGAAGAGAAGAGCATTTCTTTGATAAATAAAGAACATGCTATAGTTGATAAATTTAAATTTCCAAAGAATATAAAGATGGTTAGATTTAATGGGGTTAATAACAGAACGTTAGACATTCAGAAAGACGGAACTATAACTAGAGGGGCAACATTTACATATAAGTTCGATAATGACATTAATGATATTACAATCTCTGCAGTTACTGGGAAGGTAAATTATGAATAACAGACGAAAAGACGGATCGTACTTTATCAAAAATATATTTTTTGTTGTCATGATTTTTATGATAAGTATTTCTTTAATGAATTTTCAAAATATTATAGCAAAAAATGTAAATTCTGTATTGCTATTTCACAAAGTAAATACTCTTACAAAAATAATTAGGAATGAATTGATTTTTAACAATCAATATTTAGAATTGAAAAATTACGCCTATATATATGAAGAAAATATTGATAATCAAAATTATGTTGAGCTAAGTGAAATTTTTGAAGATACAAATGATGGTTGTGAGAATTATTTTTATTTAGTTTCAAATTCATCAACAAATAGTGTAGATATTCAATATTTTCAAGAGGGAAAATTAATATTGGAACAAACTCTTGTAATTTAGAATTTGGAGGTGAAAAGATATTATAAGATCAAAAAAGCAAGGGAGTATTTTACTTGAATCTGTATTATCCTTAGTAATTTTTAGTATAGTGGGTATTTTTATGAGCAATTTTATTATTGGATCAGCTAAATTTATAATGATTAATTATAAAATTTCTGAAGATACTTTAAAAATGAGAGAATTAGATATTTTTTAGATAGTGAATTAACTAAGTGTGCTTTTGATTTTGAAATTACTTCAAATAATTCTATTTATTATAAGAAGATAGTTCCTATTGACTCGAAAAAATGTGAAGTTAAAGAAAGAGAGTTAAAATTTACAAATGGAAAATTACAATTAAAGTACGATAATAGAAATGTAACTAATTTGATTAGGAATATTGAGGAATTTAATATAAGTAGAAGAGGAGACTTAATATTTTTAGATATAGTAACTGAAAATAATAAACTAACTAAAATTCTTCCTCAAAAATCTTATAGTATCTAAGTTTTGAAAAAACGAGGAGTTATTTATATACCATTTTTGATGGTATTAATGTTAATTTTTGGACTTGTACTAAATTCGAATTATATTGGGAAAAATATAAAAGTTTATAGTGAGTATGAAAATATTTCAGAGATAAATTCCATTGAAATTATAGATAAATTTGTTGGACAATTAGAAAGATATAAAAATGAGTATTATAACGCAATAGATAGTGAAATCTTAGAGAGTAATATTTCATTTTTAGATTATATCAAATTTAATAATTTGAAATTATTTAAAGGGGATTTTTACATTTTGGATTTTCGATTGGGGAATAAAGTAAATCCAAATAATGATAAAGTTATATTTTATTACAGCGATAAAAGTAGAGAGGGGTACTATTTTTACGCAAAAGAGTACGACAGAAATATCGAATTGGATATAGCTCGTATTTTTAGGGTTTAATATTTTGGAGGGATTATGAAAAATTTAATTTATTATGATAAAGATAAATGTGATATTTATTTTAAAAAGATAACTAATAAATATGAAAAGGCTAATTCCACTCAAATATATATTAAAGATATTAACAAATTTAATATAAAAAAATCTCTTGTAACATTTGAAGTTAAGGATTTTTTAATTAAGGCATTGTGTATGCCGCTTGATAATTATATAAATGACAGAGTTTTAAACTCATTAAAGTTTTATTTTAACAATTTTAATGAGGATGTATTATATGATTATTTTTTACTCGATTCAGAATTAGAAATAGGACAAGTAAAAATATTATTGTATGCTATAAAAATTCAAAATGATGTACAAAACATTTTAAAATATATTGATAAATCTTACCTTGTTGTAAGACCATTACAATTTATTATGCTAGAGTACTTAACTAATAAATTTAATATTAATAATGGAATCTTTATAAATAGAGTTGATAATGAACAATACAATATAATTATGTTTAAAAATTCATTAATATTATTAAATGATTATATTTCTAAGGAAGAATTGCCATATTTAAATAGTTATTTAATTGAGAAAATTAATTTTGTTAAGAAAGAATTTAGTGTAGACATTAATAAGAACGTGTATTTTCTTAATGATAGGGAAAATAAAGACAAGTTTAATTATAGCTTTAAGTATGATTTTATAGATTATACAATGGAGGAGATTTTAACTCAACATGATTACGTCAGAAGTAAATTTTCTAAGTTTTGGAAAAAGAGAGAGACTTTTAAAAAGAACGCATAGAAAATATATCTCTTATATAACAATTTCCTTGATATTGATATTTGTGTTATGTAAGAACTTTGTATCAAATTATATAGAATATGAGAAAATTAATTCTATACAAGTTTATCAACACGTAACTCAAAATACCAATAACAAGGAATATTTAGACAAAATCTCTTTTTTGTTAAATTATATGAAATTATTTATTCAGGGAATTAATTATTCAAATGAAAAGTTGATTATTGATGTTAGGGTAATTGAAAAGAGGGGAATATATGACATCATTGATATGCTTAATAAAAATAATTTCAATGTAATTTCATATGTAAATACACAAGAGATCAATGGAGAATTTATATATACCATTGAAGTAGGAGTATAAAATGAATAAAGTTTTGAAAAGATATAAATTTATAATGGTGATCTTATTTTTATTCGTTGGCATACTCTTAGTTTTAAATATTTATATGAAAATTGAAACAGATAAGATTACTGTATTAAATATACAAAATATTAATCAAGAAGATGAGTTTAAACAAGCTAAAGAAAATAGATTTATTAGTTTTAAAAATGAGTTGTTAAATCAAGATATTGTATTAGATAACATCATTATAGAGGATGATGACGTTGTAAAATTTACAATTACTAAAAATATGTATTTAGATGAAATCAATAATTTTATACAATTTTTAAATAATATATCTTATTTAAGAATAAATAATATGAATATAATTAAAAATAATTTTGATTATAGCGTAAATATATCGGCGGAAATTTAGGCTATATCTTGAATAAACTACTTTATTTTGTTAGAATGATTGCTAGATAAAAATAATATGGAGGTTTAAATTGTTATGTTAACAGCTGGAGATTTAAGAAAAGGTACGACTTTTGAACATGACGGACAAGTGTACATAGTTATTGATTTTTTACATGTAAAACCAGGTAAGGGTGCTGCTTTTATAAGGACAAAATTGAGAAATGTAATAGCTGGGGGGGTTGTTGAAAGAACATTTAATCCTTCTGAAAAGTTCCAAGAGGCAGTTATTGAGAGAAAAGAGATGCAATATTTGTATAATGATGAATCATTATATTATTTTATGGATCAAGAGACATATGAGCAAATACCTCTTAACTATGAAAAAGTTGAAGATGCTATAAAATATTTAAAAGAGAATTTGAATGCGGTTATTAAATTTTACATAGGGGATGCTTTTTCTGTTGAAGCTCCAAATTTTGTTGAATTGGAAGTAATTGAAACTGATACAGGATTTAAA
>JAGHEJ010000058.1 GCA_017889345.1 Clostridiales bacterium
CTCTTATTATTTTCCAAGTTCTGTCTTTTGAACCATCATTAACAAATAATATTTTGCTGTATTCAGATACAACATTATTTTCTATCATAGAATTTAATTTCTCTAAAAGTCTTGAGCTTGTCTCATGTAATACCTCTTCTTCATTGTAACAAGGTACTACCAAATATAATATTTCCTTCATATTAATTATCTCCAACATAAAGATGTTTTTCTTTCTTTGATTTCCTATAAATGTATCTTATACCTTCAAGGGAAGCTATTATTAATACCCAAGCTGCAATAAGCGAATATCTTCCTTGAGTTTCTGTTATTAAATTCATAAGTCCATATCCACAAATAATAATATAAATTAAATTAATTTCTACACACTCACTGTATTTCTTTCTATTTATTAATCCTAAAAATATCAACACAACTACAACCACATATGGAAATTGAAAATTGGTAGCTTCTAAATCAAAAATAATATCTTCATCTTCAAGATTTAATTTGCTCCAATATACTCCACTAAAATCTCCACTACTCCATTGAGTAAAATATTTTGTGAAATAAAATTTCAAAAGCTTTAGTGGTGGAATTGTAGTAAGTCTTTCTTTAATAATTTCTTTGCTTGCTTCCTCTATTTTTTCGTAATCATAATTATATTTATCAACTATCTTTGCGTCTTCTTCATTCCATCTCCCATCGTTTTCAATATTTGTTCCTTTTAATATGTTTGTTATCTTTGGCTCGCTTCCATTCCAAAGAGGAAACTCTGTTATTTTTGAAAATTGAAGAGATGCACTTACAATTATTAAAACTAACGCATATGGAATTGAATAAAGAAGAATCGTTTTTATCTTCTCTAATATTTTATCGTTATCATACAAAATAATATAAGCCGTGTAAGCTACAAGCATTATTAAGGCAACCATACGAAATAAATTTCCAACAGACAATATAGCTCCTGACAAAATCAAATAATTTTTGTTTAATTTATTTTTCATAACCATTATGAAAAGATATATACTCGCTAAATAAAAAGGTATAGCCAAATTTTCTGTACAATAAACACCAACATAAGTTACAAAAGCTGGAAAAATTGATGCAATTCCCGCTCCATAAAGAGCCAACTTTTGTGAATTAAATATTTCCTTCGCAAGCTTGTACACAAAATATATCGTAACTAAACCAAGAATTAAATTTATCAACTTCATGATCATTAAATTGTTGTTGGGAAAAATTTTTATGATAAGAGCCATATATAAAACCATAATTGTTAGATGGGGAAATCTTGCTATGTATCCTGTCCCATGAAAAATTGAAGTGTTTACTTTTAATAATTGGTGAGCACCTTCGTACATAATTTCAAAATCTGAAACTGGTACGCTCTTAACATTTAAAAGCCATAACAATCTCAAAACAAATCCTATCAATAAAATTGATATTAGTTTTGCATTTTTATTTATCTTTTTACAGGTTATAATAAATATTTCGGAGATAATAATAAACAAAAACACACCTGCACTTATATAATTTTCCACTTTGTTTATGCCTAACATTACCACCGATGCTATTACTAACAGAAAGATTAAAAATTTCAAAATGTTTATGTAAAATGACGTAAATTTACTTTTAAAAATTTCTATTTTATACAGCCCCTTTCTTCCATATTTTAATATATCACAGTTAATAAAATTTTTAAATATATGGAAATATATAACAAAACCATGTTGAGTTAACTTTATATTGTTAAAATATAAATAAAATAATTTTACTTTGGAGGTATAAATGGATTTACAAGAAATAATGAGTCAAAAAAGTTTTGCAATTTTAGGTGATACATTAAATGAAGAAAAGTATGCTTATAAGATTAAACATGGATTGAAAAAGAAAGGATATATTGTTTATTCAGTTGGAAAAGAATTATCATCATTAAACGATATTGAAAATGAAATTGATATTATTGTTCTTTGTATTCATCCTTCAAAAGGATTACCTCTTATAAAAGAGTGTGAAAAATCTTTTAAATGTATCGTCATTCAACCTGGAGCATCAAACGACGAACTCATTTCATATTTAAATGAAAATAATCTTCCATACGTTGATGGTTGTGTTTTAGTGGGTTTAAGTTTATATTCATAAAACAAAAAGAGATACAAATTTGTATCTCTTAAATATTTTTCCAATTTGAATTTGTTGGATTTTCTCTGAAGGCAAGAATCTTTTTTATATCACTTTCTTTAATGAACCAATATTCTACTGCAACTTTTACCAAAGCATCAAGATTTGATAAAGAAACATTTTTAACATTATTTTTCTCCAAGTTATCAATACCTTTTTTCATTCCATATGTAAAAATTGATACAATTCCCAAAACTTCACATTTTGCATTTCTTAAAACATTAACTACATCAACACAACTTCCACCAGTTGAAATAAGATCTTCAACAACAACAACTTTACTTCCTTCTATTGCTCTTCCCTCAATTTGATTTGTTCTTCCATGATCCTTTGCACTTCCACGAACATATCCCATAGGCAATCCCAAAATTTCTGAGACAATTGCTGCGTGAGCAATTCCAGCTGTTGATGTTCCAAAAACTCCTTCACAATCTTTGAATTCATTTTTTATAATGTCCGCTAATCCATTTTCGATTTCCTTTCTTACTTCAGGATAAGAAAGAGTGAGACGATTATCACAATAAATTGGGCTTTCAATTCCTGATGCCCATGTAAAAGGTTGGTCTGGTCTTAAAAATACTGCACCAATATCTAATAAATGCTTTGCAATTTTCTTCTCCATGAAATTTCTACTCCCTTTATTCACAAAATTCTTTTACACATCTGTAATAAGCTTCAACTGGATCTTTTGCCTGAGTAATTGGACGACCTACTACGATAAAATCTGTTCCAATCTCTTTGGCTTTTTTAGGAGTTGTAACACGAACTTGATCTCCTTTTTCTCCATCATCGAATCTTACTCCAGGTGTTACTGTTATAAAATCCATTCCCACAGCATTCTTTATCATTCCTGCTTCTAATGGAGAACAAACTACTCCATCAAGTCCTGCCTTCTTAACATTTTTTGCGTAATGAACTATGGTATCATTTATTGAAGAGTTTATGAGCAATTCTTCTTTCATTCTTTCTTCGCTTGTTGAAGTTAATTGGGTAACTGCAATTACAATTGGACGAGTTCCATCTTCTCTAACACTTCCTTCTAAGGCCGCTTTCATCATTTCAATTGTTCCGCTAGCATGAACATTTAAAATATCAACTCCTAAATGAGATAAACTTCTCATTCCACCTTTCACAGTATTTGGTATGTCATGAAGTTTTAAATCTAAAAATATTTTGTGTCCTCTTTCTTTAATTATTTTAACAATGGACGGACCTTCAGCATAAAAAAGTTCCATTCCAATTTTTACGAAAGGTTTTTCATTTTTGAAATTATCCAAAAAGTTTAGAGCTGTCTCCTTATTTTTAAAATCTACGGCAATAATTACATCTCTTTTCATATTTTTCTCCTTTAAGCTTTCCCTATTATATCTTTTAAGTTTTTAATTCCATATTTGTCCATTACCTTTGGCAAATTTTCAATTATTTCTTTACAAGCATATGGATTTTTAAGATTTGCTGTCCCCACTTGAACTGCTGTTGCTCCCGCGTACATCATTTCAATTACATCTTCTGCCGTTGAAATTCCACCAATTCCTATGACTGGAATTTTTACAGAGCGTGAAACTTGATAAACCATTCTAAGAGCTATTGGAAAAATTGCAGGACCTGAAAATCCTCCCATAATATTTGAAATGATTGGTTTTCCATTTTTCAAATTTATCCTCATTCCTAAAAGAGTATTAATGACACTTAGTCCATCAGCTCCTCCTTCTTCTGCAGATTTTGCAATAGAAACAATATTCGTAACATTTGGACTTAATTTTATATAAACAGGTTTTGTTGTAACTTGTTTTATTGCTTTAGTAACTTTATAAACATTTTCCTCATCAACTCCAAAAGCCATGCCACCACATTCAACATTTGGACAAGATACATTAACTTCAATTATTCCAACTTGTTCTTCCTTATCAATAATTTTAGAGCAATAAATATATTCATCAATGGAGAAACCTGAAATATTTGCGATAACTTTTTTGTTAAAAAATTTTTTAAGCTCTGGAAGTTCGTTTGAAATTACATCATGTATTCCAGGATTTTGAAGACCAACAGAATTTATCATTCCCATAGGAGTTTCTGCAATTCTTGGTGTTGGATTTCCAAAACGTTTTTCCTTTGTTGTGCCTTTAAAAGAGAACGTTCCCAAAATATTTATATCATAAAAATTATTTATCTCTTTTCCATATCCAAAAGTTCCTGATGCTCCAATTACAGGATTATCAAGTTCCCATCCAGATAAAACAACTTTTGTATTTGCCATAAAACTTCCTTCCTTTTATTATTAGAGCCGAGCTAATTTGCTCGGCATATTTTATTCTTCATCTATTCTTGATACAGGTAAAGTTATTTCCTCTAAAACATTTAAAAGAACACTTACAGTAGAAAGACTTGTAAATACTCCAATATTATTTTCAATTGCATAGCGACGAATTAAAAATCCATCTTCTTGAGTATCTGATCCAATTTTTTGAGTATTAATAACATAAGTTACATATCCACTTGAAAGACTTTCTATAATATCGTTGCTTCCACTAGAAATTTTTTCTCTAACTTTTGTCTTAATACCATTCTTCCTTAAAAATTCTGCCGTACCTTTAGTTGCTTCAATATTAAATCCTAAATTATAGAATCTTTTTACTAAAGATAATGCTCTTTCTTTATCGCTATCTGCAAGAGTTACCAAAACTGTTCCGTAATTCTGAACTTTAACCCCAGATGCCCTTAAAGCTTTGTATAGTGCACGATTAAGTTTAGCATCATATCCAATTGCTTCACCAGTTGACTTCATTTCTGGAGAAAGATATGCGTCTAGTCCAACTATTTTTGAGAAAGAGAAAGTTGGAGCTTTTACATAAAATCTTTTTGGCTCTCTTTGAAGATAAGTTCCATAACCTAAATCTTCTAAAGAATGTCCAAGCATAACTTTTGTTGCTATATTTGCCATTGAAATTCCTGTTGCCTTTGATAAAAATGGGACTGTTCTTGAAGAACGTGGATTAACTTCTATTATATATACATCATCTTTTTCATCTACAATAAATTGAATGTTAAACAATCCTTTGATTCCAATTCCTAATCCAAGCCTAATTGTATAATCAACAATTTTGTTTTTAACTTCCTCACTAATTGAATAAGCTGGATAAATTGAAATACTATCTCCAGAATGAATGCCCGTTTCTTCAACGTGTTCCATAATTCCTTGAATGAATACATCTTTACCATCACATATAGCGTCTATCTCTAACTCTTTACCGATAATATATTTATCAACTAAAACCGGCTTATCCTCATCAACTTTAACTGCTGTTCTAAGATATTTTCTAAGACCTTCATCATCTTTAACGATTTGCATTGCCCTACCACCTAAAACATAAGATGGACGAACTAAAACAGGATACCCAATTTCATTTGCAACCTTTACCCCATCTTCAATATTTGTAACAGCTTGACCGCTTGGCTCAGGAATTTCTAAAACGTGCATAATCTTTTCAAATTTATCACGATTTTCAGCATTTTCAATTGCTTCAACATTTGTTCCAATGATATTTACACCAAGCTTCTCAAGATCACTAGCAAGATTTATTGCAGTTTGTCCGCCAAGAGAAACAATTACTCCTTCTGGTTTCTCCATATGTATAACGTTCATAACATCTTCAATTGTAAGTGGCTCAAAGTAAAGTTTATCAGCTGTTGTATAATCTGTTGAAACTGTTTCAGGATTATTGTTTATAATAATCGCTTCGTATCCTGCTTCTTTAATTGCCCACACTGCATGAACTGTTGAATAATCAAACTCAACTCCTTGACCAATTCTTATTGAACCTGAACCTAAAACTAAAATTTTCTTTTTGTCTGTTATGATACTTTCATTTTCTCCATGGTAAGAAGAATAAAAATATGGAACATATTCTTGTTGATACTTCACGTTATCTACTATTCTGTATATTGGCATAATTCCATTTTCTTCTCTAAGCTTGTACAATTCTAATTTGTTAATTCCCCAACTTCTTGCAATATAACTATCAGAAAATCCCATATCTTTTGCTTTTCTTAAAACTCCTAAATCTTTTACATTCTCTTTGATAACTTGTTCGTAGTTAATAACTTCTCTTAACATATCAATAAATTGAGGCATAATTGAAGTAGATTTATTAATTTCATCTGTTGTTGCACCTTTTCTAATTGCTTCACAAAGAGAAAATAATCTCTCATCTGTTGGAGTTGAAATATTTTCAAGTAATTCTTCTTTTGTATAACTTTTAAATTTTTCAAGTTCAAAATGGTCAACGCCAATTTCTAAACCTCTCACAGCTTTAAGCATAATTTCTTGAATGGATTGTCCAAGACTCATAACTTCCCCAGTTGCTTTCATCTGCGTTGAAAGTTTGTTTGAAACTGTTGTGAATTTATCAAATGGGAATCGAGCAACTTTTGCAACAACGTAATCGATTGCTGGTTCTATTGAAGCTGGAATACCACTAATTGATATTTCATCAAGAGTAAGTCCAACGGCAATTTTTGCAGTAACCCTCGCTATTGGATATGCAGTAGCTTTCGATGCAAGAGCTGAAGAACGACTTACACGAGGATTTATTTCAATTAAATAATATTCCATTGTTCCTGGCTTAAGAGCAAATTGAATGTTACATCCACCCTCTATCTCTAAATGCTTTAAGATTTTTAACGCAGATTCTTTGAGCATTGAAAGTTGTTCTTTATTTAAATTTTGGCATGGTGCAAATACTATACTATCTCCTGTATGTATTCCAACTGGATCAAAGTTTTCCATGTCGCATATTGCTATCGCTTTATTAGTTTTATCTCTCATTACCTCAAATTCTATTTCTTGATACCCTTTTACACTCTTCTCTACAAGAACTTGATGAACTGGTGAAAGTGCAAGTGCATGTTCCATCATTTCAATAAACTCTTCCTCAGTATCGGCAAATCCACCACCAGTTCCTCCAAGTGTGTAAGCTGGTCTTAAAACTACTGGAAGCCCAATCCTTTTCATTGCTTCAATTCCTTCTTCTAATGAATAAACAATCTCACTTGAAATAACTAGCTCACCAATTTCTTCACACATCTTTTTAAATAAATTTCTATCCTCAGCCTTTTTAATAGACTCTATCTTTGTTCCTAAAACTTCAACTTGACATTCATCTAAAATTCCTTTTTCTGCTAATTGAACACAAAGATTAAGTCCTGTTTGTCCACCAAGTCCTGGAACTATTGCATCTGGTCTTTCATGACGAATAATTCTTGCTACATATTCAAGAGTAAGTGGCTCCATATAAATTTTATCTGCCATTTTTGTATCGGTCATTATGGTTGCTGGATTTGAATTTATAAGAATTACTTCGTATCCTTCCTCTTTTAAAGCTATACATGCTTGTGTTCCTGCGTAATCAAACTCTGCTGCTTGACCTATTATAATTGGACCTGAACCTATTACCAATATTTTTTTAATATCTGTTCTTTTTGACATAATCTTATCTCTCCTCTTTATTTAATTTGTTATATACAATTTCTCCATTATAAATCGTAAGTAGTACATCTCCTTTTAATTTCATTCCTTCAAAAGGTGTAGCCTTTCCTTTAGAAACAAACTCTGATGAATTAACCACCCACTCTTTATTTTTATCAACAATAGTTAAATCTGCTTTCTCTCCAATTTTTATTCCGTAATCAATTCCAAAAATTTTTCTAGGATTAATACTCATTAATTCAACCAACTTTTCAAAACTTATATGCCCTTCATTAACTAGAAAAGTATTTATAACTCCAAAACTTGTTTCAAGTCCAACGACTCCCATATTACTTTTCTCAAGTCCTTTGCTCTTTTCTTCCTGCGTATGTGGTGCGTGATCTGTTGCTATTATCTCAATTGTTCCATCTTTAATTCCTCCTATCAAAGCTTCTCTGTCTTCACTACTTCTTATTGGAGGATTCATTTTAAATCTTCCTTCTTCTCTTAAATCCATATCACAAAAAGTTAAATAGTGTGGAGTTGTTTCGCAACTAACTTTTAAACCTTTATCCTTTGCCTTTCTAACTATGTCCACCGTTTCTTTTGTGGAAATATGGCACACGTGATACTTACATCCAGTTTCTTCACACAAATCTACATCTCTTTGAACTTGTTTATATTCACTAGCTGAACTTATTCCTTTGTGTCCATGAAGTTTTGCATACTCACCATCATGAATATATCCTCCACAAACTAAACTTTCATCTTCACAATGAGCAACGATTGTTTTATCTAAACGCTTTGCTTTCTTCATCGCCTCTCTCATAATCTCAGAATTTTGAATTCCTTTTCCATCATCAGAGAAAGCAAAACATTTTTCACTTAAACTTTCAAAGTCAACAAGCTCTTCTCCTTTTTGGTCTTTCGTAATCGAAGCGTGTGGCAAAACTTTTATTACAGCATCGCGATCAATTATATCTTGTTGGATTTTTAAATTTTCAATATTATCTGGAACTGGATTTAAATTTGGCATGCTACATACAAGAGTAAATCCTCCTTTTGCCGCCGACTTTGTTCCACTTAAAATGGTTTCTTTATAAAAAAAACCGGGTTCACGTAAATGTACATGTACATCCGCAAAACCCGGCAAAATATATAAATCATTTAAATCAATAACAGGAATATTATCCAACGAAATATTTCTTTGGATATCAACAATAACGCCATCTTGAATTAATACATCAGCTTTTCTAAAAACTCCATTGATATAAACCATTCCATTTTGTAATAAAAGATTCATTTTTCATTCTCCTTTCTATAAAAATTAATCTGTATTTTCTTAGTTTTTTAAAGCTCGTTCCAAAACGGCCATTCTTACAAAGACTCCATTTGACATTTGTTTAAATATTCTACTTTTTTCACATTCAACACATTCATCATCAATTTCAACACCACGATTAAATGGAGCTGGGTGCATAATGATTGATTTCTCTTTCATTAATGAAAGAACAGATTTATTAAGACCAAACTTTTGGTTATACCCTTCTTTATCCATAATCATTTCAGAAGATAATCTTTCATGTTGAATTCTTAAAAGCATAATAATATCCATTTCTTTAACAGTTTTATGAAAATCAATATAATTAGATCCTTCCTCTTTAAACTCCTGTGGACCAGAAGTATAAACATCCATATTTAATCTTTTCATAACATCTATGTTTGTATGTGCAACTCGTGAGTGAAGAACATCTCCAACAATACAAATTTTTAATCCATCAAAAGAGCCAAACTCTTGTCTAATTGTAAGCAAATCAAGAAGCGACTGCGTTGGATGATTTCCTATGCCATCACCACCTGAAAGTATAGGCATCTTTATATTTTTAAGTTGCTTATAGTATTCATTTTCGCTATGACGAATAATAGCCGCATCACAACCTAAAGCTTCAAACGTCTTCACGGTATCATAAAACGTTTCCCCTTTTTTCATAGAAGAGGTTTCAGAATTAAATGTGATAACTTGACCACCTAATCTCATAACTGCTATTGAATACGAATTTTGAGTTCTAGTGCTTGGCTCAAAGAAAAGACTTGCAATAATCTTTCCCTTAGCAATATCGCTAGTAGCTCCATCGCTAAACTCTTGAGCTCTATTTAAAATAGAATTTATTTCATCAACTGAAAGATTGGAGAGATTAAATAAACTTTTCATCTTTACTTACCTCATCATCTCATTCATATAAATATTGACAAAATTTTTTTAGCAAAATAGTAATGTCTATCTTGCTTTCGTTTATTATACATAAAACCATTCTCTTATGCAAGACATATTTAAAATATTTTTTAACCCCACAAACTTTGACTAAAGTAATATTTAAATGTTAAAATTCTATTAATAAATTTTACATAGGAGAAAACTTGATTAGTAATGAATAGTTCAAAACATTTATCAGTAATATTTTTAACATCTTGTATAACAATCATTGGAACTGTTAATGAAACAAAAGCAGTTCTTAAAAGAATACAAGGTGCCAATTATTTTAAAAGAGGTACAAGTTCGAGTACAGCAAATCTAGCCTCTTCTCAACTAGAGCTTTCAACAATATCTAGTTCACAAGGATCTAATTTAAATTTGAATTCAACATCAACCAGTTCTTTAAACAACCCAACAAGCTCTAATTCAAATAAAATCAGAAACTTATTTTCATGTTGCTTTAAAAGAAATTCTAGTACATCAGATTTATCATCTTCACGAAAAATAGAAGTTTCAACAATATCAGGTTCGATTGTACCTGATGATCTCAATTTGAATTCAACATCAACCAGTTCGACTAATACTCAAAAACAATCTACCAAAGATAAATTCAAAAATTTATTTTCAAAATCTGATGAATCTGGTAAAAAAGAGAAACCTCCTTATACAGTCTAGGATTATATAAGAGGAAAACCTATAACAACTGAAGATTTTACTCAAACACCATCGCCTACTTTTAGAGATGTTGGCATTCAATGTGAACTTTTAACTCCTCCTACTCCATCTACAAAAACTCAAAAATCAAAATTTTTAGGAGTATTTAAAAAACAAAATGTAAAACAAACTGAATTATCTCCACAAGAACAAGAACAAAAAGTTTCAGCGAAGTTAACAACATATTCTCATGTATATAGATCATTGGAAAAAGAGCAATTAGAAAATATAGCCCTTCATCAAAGAGCATTACAAAAAAGACTTCAAGAACATCTAGAATTATTAATTCCAGATTCTGAACAACCTTCTACATCATCTTCAACTTCTCAAAATTTACAAAATGCAAAAGTTAAACTCATGGAAAGAAGTGTAAAAATAGAAGAATTAAATGAAAAGGTTCAAGATTTAAAAAATATTAAAACAGAAATTGAATCTATAGGGACTGTTTTAGCTAGCATTGAACTATTAAAAAGGGAAACTAGAGAAGAAAAATTAGCAAATGAAACAGTCATTCAAGGAAAAACTATACAGCCATCACCAAAACCATCTCAGCCAAGAAAAAGATTAATGAAACTAAAACATACAAATAAGTAATTTTATTGAAAGGATTTATTTAAAATGAATTATGTGAAAAATAATAGACGTAGATTAATTGCATTCACAAAAACTTCCATTGTATTTGCAACAGTTTCACCAATCATAATAAATTTTGATTCTGCTGAAGCAATGTTTAAATCATCTGTGAAGAATCCAACTTCACCAAAAGGAGGAAGTGTACAATCTATCATAAGTAGATTTGAAGGAATCTCAAGTAATAATACTTCTTCAACCTTAGCTTCTTCACAAAATACTAAACCTAAACTTTTACCAAAACCACTTTCTATTAGTGGAATTAAATATCCTTACAGCGAACCATCTTCAAATGTAGAGTCAAAAATTTCTGATGCTGGTGCTAGTGGCGTGCAATCACCTTCTACAAAACCCAAAGTTAGATTCTCACCATATGTGAAAGTAAAAATTTTTAATCCTAATGAAAGAATCGCTACTTCTACTGGTTCTAAAACTAAACCAATAATTAAACCAATAGCTCAACCAATAACTAAACCTAAAATTGAACAATCAACTAGACCTAAAGTTGAACAATCAACTCAACCAATAACTAAACCTAAAATTGAACAATCAACAAAACCATCAACTAGACCTAAAGTTGAACAATCAACTAAACCAATAACTAGACCTAAAATTGAACAATCAACTAGACCAATAACTAAACCTCCAAAGCCACAATTTAATTTAAAAATTACAAATTCTCCAACTCCAAATCACAAACCAATAAATATTTCTGAAAAACGGATGAAAAATTTAGAAGCTTTAGTCAAAGTAAATGTTGCAGCAATCGTAAAAGAAAATCTACCAGAAAATTTTACAGCAAATGGACCAATTCCAATAAAATTTGATAAAACATCTGGACAAGAACTAAGTGCTGCATTAAGTAGATTCATATACGTAACTACTCAAAACACTTTAAAATCATTATCACAAAAACAAGATTAAGGAAGGGAAGAAATTATTTCTCCCCTTCCTTCTTTTTTATTTAAATTTTCTGTTCAATTTTCCCATCAACAATATTTAGAATATAATCGGCACTTTCATCAAGTTCAGGTAAATGAGTTATAGCAATTATTGAAACTTTTCCTTTCAAACTCAAAATATATTTTGTTAAACTTTCAATACTTTCTTTATCAAGATTTGTGAAAGGCTCGTCCAAAATAATTACACTACTATCTCTTGAAAGAACTCTAAGAAGATTTAATTTCTGTTGTTCCCCAAAACTTAAGTTACGACTTTTGTCATCAATAATTTTGTTTCTGAAATCAATATTTAAAACTTCAAATAAATTTTCCTTAGATTTTTCATTGAATAAATTTTCTTCCAAAGACCCATGAACCAATAAGA
>JAGHEJ010000059.1 GCA_017889345.1 Clostridiales bacterium
TAAGTTTAGATGATGATTTAATGAGAATTTTTGGATCTGATAGATTGAAAGTTGTTGTAGATAGATTGGGATTAACAGATGATGATGCAATTGAAAGTAAATTTGTATCTAAGGCTATTGAAAATGCTCAAAAAAATGTTGAAGGAAATAACTTTGATATAAGAAAGTCTTTAATTGGGTATGATGATGTTATAAATAAACAAAGAGAAATAATATATGATCAACGTTCAAGGGTTTTAGAAGGGGAAGATATAAAAGAACAAATACTTTCAATGATCGAAGATGTTGTAGCTTATGAAGTTAATGTTCATTTATTAAATGCTGATTCAGATTCTGAAGAAGAAGATTTAAAGAAGCTTGTTGAATATATGGAGCTTTTATATGTTCCTATTGGTCTTATAAAACCATCGGATTTAGAAGATTTAAATCCAAAAGAAATCATAGATAAATATATATCTATAGCTAAAAAACTCTATAAAAAGAAGGAAGAAGAGTTTGGGGAGAAACAATTAAGAGAAGTTGAGAGGGTTATACTTCTTAGGGTTGTTGATTTAAAATGGATGGATCATATAACAAATATGGATCATTTAAAACAAGGTATTGGTCTTAGAGCTTATAAACAACAAGATCCTATTCAAGCTTATCAGTATGAAGGTAGTGCTATGTTTGAGGAGATGATTAGAAATATTAAGCTTGATACAATAAAATATTTAATGCATGTTAGAAGTGATAAAGCACCTCAAAGAGAGAGGGTTGCAAAAGAAATTGGAACTAATCAGTCCTCATCAGATACTAAAGGAAAAACTATAAAAAAAGAAGCTAAAATTGGTAGAAATGATGATTGTCCATGTAACAGTGGTAAAAAATATAAGGCTTGTTGTGGGAAAAATTCTTAAATTAATTAGCTGCTTTTTAGCAGCTTTTTGTATGTAAGGAGGAAAAAATGTTTGATTATCAATTTTATAAAAATGAATTAAGAAATATTAAAGAGAATTTTGAAATTATTAGGAGGTCTCTTTGACGTAGGTTTTATTGAAAAGAAGATACAAGAATATAACATTCAAATGGAAGATGTTAATTTTTGGAATGATTTAGAAAAAAGTACTCAAATCTCAAAAGAAAGTAAGATTTTAAAAGATAAATTAAATTCCTTTAAAAATTTGGAAAATACGTTTAATTATTTAGATGAATCTCTAGAGTTTTTAAAAAGTGAGGAAGATCCTGAGTATATAAAAATGTTTAAGGAAGAATTTTCTGAGTTTAAAAAGCTTTTTGAAGAAATGAATATTAAAACTCTTTTAAGTGGAGAGTATGACATTAATAATGCGTATTTAACTCTTCATGCTGGAGCTGGGGGAGTTGATGCTCAAGATTGGACAGAGATGCTTTTAAGAATGTATGTTAGATGGGGAGAAGGAAATAATTTTGATGTAAAAATTATTGAAGAAATTTCTGGAGATGAGGCAGGGATAAAAGGAGCTACTCTTAAAATTTCTGGGGAATATGCTTATGGATATTTAAAAAGTGAAAAAGGAATTCATAGGCTTGTTAGAATTTCTCCTTTTAATGCAAATGGAAAACGTCAAACTTCTTTTGCATCAGTTGAGGTTCTTCCAGAGCTTCAAAACATAGAACAAATAAAAATAGATGAGAAAGATTTAAAAATAGATACATATAGAGCAAGTGGTGCTGGGGGGCAACATGTAAATAAAACTGAATCTGCAGTTAGAATAACTCATTTAAAAACTGGAATAGTTGTTCAGTGTCAATCAGAAAGGAGCCAATTATCAAATAAGGAAACGGCAATGAAAATGCTTCTTTCAAAATTAATTGAACTTAAAGATAGAACTCATAAGGAAAAGCTTGAGGATTTAACTGGGGATTTAAAGGAAATAGGATTTGGAAGTCAAATAAGATCTTATACGCTTCATCCGTATTCTCTTGTAAAAGACCATAGAATTAATGTTGAAACATCTGATGTTACAGGGGTTTTAGATGGTAAAATAAATATGTTTATAAAAGGGTATATTAAAGGTTTTTCAAAAGATAAGAGATAAGTTTCATATAATGGAGGATTTGACATGGATATTATTAAAATTTTATCTAGGGAATTTTCGATAGATCAAAAATACATAAACAATGTAATAAATTTATTAGATGATGGAAATACGGTTCCATTTATTGCTCGTTATAGAAAGGAAATGACAGGGGCTCTTGATGATATTGTTTTAAGAGAGCTTGAACTTCGCCTTCAATATTTAAGAAATCTTCAAGAGAAAAAAGAGAGTGTTATAAGGCTTATTGACGAACAAGGAAAATTAACAGAAGAACTTAGAAATAATATTTTAAATTGCAATACCTTAGTTGAAATTGAGGATATTTATAGACCTTTTAAACCTAAGAAAAGGACAAGGGCTATTATTGCTGAAGAAAAAGGAGTTAAGCCTTTATCTGAACTTATTTTATCTGGAAATATTAATGATTTAAAAGAAGAAGGGGAAAAGTTTATTAATTTAGAGATGGAAGTTAATTCTTCAGATGATGCAATAAACTACGCAAAAGATATAATAGCTGAGGTTATTTCTGATAATTCTGATTTTAGAAAATTTATACGTGAATTTATATTTGAAAATGGGGTTTTAGAAACAGAAGGGGAAAGTAATGAGAGAACTCCTTATGAAATTTATTATGATTATAAAGATAAAATAAAAACTATTCCTCCACACAGAACTCTTGCTATTAACAGAGGAGAAAAGGAAGATGTTTTAAAAGTTAAGATTTCATTTGAAGAAGATAAAGTTGTTGATAAAATATTTTCAAAGATTAAAACTGAAAATGAGAAGTGTAATAAGGTTTTACTTGAATGTATTGAAGATTCTTTAAAAAGACTTATTATACCTTCTGTTACAAGAGAAATTCGTAAGGAATTAAGCTCAGTTGCTGAAGATGGAGCCATTGTTATTTTTAAAGAGAATTTAAAAGCTCTTCTTATGCAACCACCAATTAAAGGAAAAGTTGTTATGGCAATTGACCCAGGGTTTAGAACAGGATGTAAGGTTTGTGTTTTAAGTGATACGGGAATGTATTTAGATTCTAGGGCAATATATCCAAATGAGCCTATGAAAAAAGTTGAGGAAAGTAAGAAGATTTTAAAGGATTTAATTTATAAATATGGAGTTACTTTAATTTCTCTTGGAAATGGTACTGCTAGTCGTGAAACTGAAAATGTTATTAGTGAAGTTATCGACGAGGTTAAAGAAGAAAAGGGAATTGATTTATCTTATGTAATAGTTTCTGAAGCGGGAGCATCTGTTTATTCAGCATCAGAACTTGCAAGTAAGGAATATCCAGATTTAGATGTAACAATTAGAGGAGCAATTTCAATTGGAAGAAGACTTCAAGATCCATTAGTTGAGCTTGTTAAAATTGATCCAAAATCTATTGGAGTTGGACAATATCAACATGATATAAATGGTAAAAAATTAGAGCAATCATTAAAAGTTGTAATAGAGGATTGTGTTAACTCTGTTGGGGTTGATTTAAATATAGCAACTCCTACCATTTTGTCATATATATCTGGGATTAATTCTTCTATTGCAGAAAATATTGTAAAATATAGAGAGGAAAATGGAAAATTTAAAAATAGAAAAGAGCTTTTAAAAGTTAAGCGTTTAGGAAATAAGGCTTATGAGCAGTGTGTTGGATTTTTAAGAATAAGTGATGGAGATGATTCTCTTGATAATACTTCTGTTCACCCTGAAAGTTATGAAGCTACTAGAAAACTTTTAAATATTTTAGATCTTGATATAGAAGAGCTTAAATATAAAGGGAAAATTAATAATCTTGATGAAAAGTTAAAGGATTTTGATAAAAAAGAAATTTCAGAGAAATTAGGTATTGGGGAAATAACATTAAATGATATAATAAAAGAACTTAAAAAACCTGCACGTGACCCTAGAGAAGATTTACCTAAACCTATTTTTAAAAAAGGAGTTTTAAGTATAGAGGATTTAAAAGAAGGGATGATTTTAACAGGAACTGTTAGAAATATTTCTGATTTTGGAGCTTTTGTAGATATTGGGGTTCATCAAGATGGACTAGTTCATAAATCTCAAATGTCTCATAAGTTTGTGAAGCATCCGTTAGAGGTTGTGAAGCTAAATGACGTAGTTGAAGTTAAGGTTCTTGAAGTAGATCTTGAAAGAAATAGAATTTCTTTAACGATGAAAATTTAATCCTAATATCTTTAGGAGGTGTTTTATGAATTTAGAAAAGAGGAGTTTTAATAACAAAATAAAAGTTGTTATATTAGTAGCGTTATCTGTTGTTTTAATGCAATTTAGAATTGGAATACCAATTTTTCCGAGTTTTTTAGATTTTGATTTATCAGATATTCCAATATTTTTTATAGGACTTACCTTTTCTCCAATTCTTAGTGTAGTAGCTATGGGACTTAAAAATATTTTAATTTTATTTGTTATGGGAAGTTTTACTTTTGGAGTTGGAGAAGTAGCAAATTTTTTAATGGGATCTTCCTTTGTATTTGTAGCAAGTTATGTTTTTCATAAATCTCATACTAAAAAGTACGTATTATCTTTTTTAAGTGGAATGGTTTCTCTTGTTTTAGTTAGTATAATTTTAAACTATTTTGTGATACTTCCTGTATATGCAAAAGTTTTAGGGGTAACTATTGGAAATATTATTGGAGAGGGAAATAGTATTTTAAAATTTTTAGTAGTAACAATTGTTTCTTACAATGTTTTAAAATCGATTTTAATTTTTTTACCAACAATTCCTATATATAATAAATACCAAAAAATAAATTCTAGGAGTAATTCCTAGAATTTTTTCATTATTATGGCGTTTTCTGTTGGGTTTTTATAATAAGAATATCTTTTGGAAATTTCTAAAAATCCTAAGGATTTATACAAAGAAATAGCAATAACATTTGATTCTCTAACCTCAAGAAAGAAATTAAAATTTTTATAAAGGGAAAACAAATTATTCAAAAGAGTTTTAGATAAATGATTTCCTCTAAATTTTTCTAAGATTCCAATATTTGTTATAGTAACTTCATCTATTACGATCCGTGAACTTAAAAATCCTATAACTTCATTTTTATATATAAGAGAGAAATATTTTGAAAACATGTTATTAAAATCCTCTTCAAAGGATTTAAGGCTCCAAGAATTTTTAAGAGAGCTTTCACTTATTTTATGTATTGAAATTAAGTCAGAAAAAACAGATTCACGAATATAAGTTTCATTTATCATTGTTTATTTTCCTATTTTTTAAAAGCATTTCCTGAGCTTGAGATACTCTAATATAAGAAGGGGAATTTGTCATTGAGTCATCGAACATATTTAATTTAAATTTTTCAATTCCTAAAAGAGCATAATCATAAGAAGAGATTTGCTTTTTGTTTATAAAACAATTTTTAAAATTCTCTTTTAAGAAATTATAATGTTTAATTACCCCATCTCCAGTAAATAATATTTCCTTGTTTTCTCCATGTTTTTTAACTATGTAATCAGAAATATTTTTTATATGAACAATATCTCCTTCGTAAGTATTGTGAATTATATTATTCTTATCACAAAAAGAGTTAATATAAACTTCATCTCTTAAAGCATCTATTATGGATACAACAACTCCATTAAAATTTTCTCTATAACAAAGAGTATCTAAAGAAGATAAAGAAATCATAGGTTTATTTAATGAAAAGGAGAAGGCTTTTAAAATTGAAAAAGAGATTCTAAGACCTGTAAAACTTCCAGGACCTTTTGATAAAACAAATCCATCAATATCATTTAAAGTTTTGTTTGAGTTTTTTAAAACAGAATCAATTGAACTTATGGAGTTTATGGAGTGATTTTTTAAATTATAAATGTTTATTTCAGAAAGTAGAGTTTCATTTTCAGTCAAAGAGCAACTAAGAATTTCAGTATTAGTATCAAGAGTTAGAAGAATCATTTTTAACCTCCTTTTTAAATTTATCTATTGTATTTTTTAAAACCTCTTTAAAATATTTTGAAAAATTAAATTCAATTGTTCGTTTATTATTTTCTCCTGGAACTTTGAAAATGTTTATGTAATTTGTATCTTCTGGGAGAACATCTTTTATAAGAGAAGCCCATTCAATGACTTTGATTCCAGGATTTTTTAAATATTCATCAAAACCAATTAAGAATAATTCATCTATTGAGTTTAATCTATAAACATCAAAATGATAAAGAGGAGTATTTCCATCTAAATATTCATTTATTAAATTAAAAGTTGGACTTTTTATGTTGTCATTAATATTTAATCCAAGGGCAATTCCTTTAGTTAAATGAGTTTTTCCACAACCAAGATCTCCATCAAGAGCGATTATAGCTTTTTTAGGAAGAGATGAGGAGAGAATTTTTCCTAAAAGAATAGTTTCATTTAAATTGTTAATGAGTAATGTTTGTTTCAAATATATACCTCATTTCATATGTAAATAATTTTAATAATTTTAATTATAATATAGATTGTAAATTTAAACATTGATTTTTATAAAAAAATGTATTATAATTTAATACGGATATAGGGGTATAGCTCAATTGGTAGAGTAGCGGTCTCCAAAACCGTTGGTTGCGGGTTCAAGTCCTGCTGCCCCTGCCAAGATGAAAAAAGAGAGGTAGAATTCTACCTCTCTTTTTGTTTTATATATTTGAAAAATCTATAAGTTTCAAAGAATAATAATATGTGTCGGAACATAATCTACATAAATTAAAACTAAAATATGGTAGATTTATAACACTTGATGATTCTTTATTACAACAATAACAAGTTTTCATTTGTTTCAAACTCCTAATTTCATAAATATATTTAAGTTATTTCATTTTATTGTGATTTTATACAAAAAGTGTATTTAAATATTTAACTTGCCTACGCAATATTTTATTAAAAAATGTTTAAAATTTTTAAAATTATACATAATAAATTATTATGTAATAAATTTTTTGTAGTTCGCGTATATTTTACTTTGAAAATATACTAGCAGTCACAGTACTTACGTAGGAGGGATTTAATTTGAATTCACAGCGTTATCATAATAAAGATTTATATTTAAATAAGAGTAGAAACATATTAAATGAAATTGTTGACATAGAAAAGTTTAAGAAACTAGATGATAGATATATTATTACGAAAATTTCTAGAGAAAATAATATAAAATATGATTTTGATGATAACAAATGCAATGTTTATTATAGATCTTTTGGATTAAACTTCTCCTTTGATAAAAATAATTTAAAAACAATTGTAGGATTTATGAATCCTCTCTTATTTAATCAGGAAGATGAAAATAAGTTTATGTATTTTCTTAAAAATATTTTTAAAGCTAAAGGTATTGTAATTTCTTCTAAATATTTCAGAGAGTTTTTAAATAATGTTTCAAAGGGAGAAATTAAAGAAGGGAAATACTTTAAATTTAATATGAATATCTATGTAAATAATATAAAAATTGATGATAGAGATTTAATATTTATGATGATTGAATTAAACGCTTAAAATTTTAAGCGTTTTTTTGTTTTTTGAAATATTTTTAGGAAAAACAGGAAAGATTAACAATGAATAGTAGAGAATGGAGAAGAGTTTATGAAGAAAAAACTTTCAATATTAGTAATTATATGTGTTACAATGTTTAAGTCAATTACTTCAAATGCTTTTGAACAATCCGAAAAATATTTGAAGCAGATACACGAAAAAGTCATATATCTAACTTTTGATGATGGACCAAGTCCACATACAAATAAAGTTTTGAATGTGTTAAATGAGGAGGGGATCAAGGCAACATTTTTTGTAATAGGAAATCAAGTTGAAACTCACAAAGATATTATTAGAAATCTTCAAAAGTCAGGAATGTGTATTCTTCCTCATACAGATACTCATAATTATAGGAAAATATATAAGTCTTCAGAGGATTATTTTAATGATTTGAATTCTTGTAAAGATAAAATAAAGAGTGTAACTTTGGAAGATTCAATTAATTTTGTTAGATTTCCTGGTGGTGTAAGAAATGAACTCTTAAAAAAAGATGTTTTAAATGATATAAAAGAGAAGTTTTTAGAAGATAAATATTATTTTATTGAATGGAATGTATATGGTTTGGATGCTGAAAGAGTACCGAAAGATTCATATACCATATTAAATTCAACAATTAACCAATTAAAATCAACCCCTAAAGCAATAGTTTTGCTTCATGATGGATACGGAAACGCCAATACGGCAAATTGTCTAAAAGAGATAATAGTGAAAGCTAAGAGTCTTGGATTTAAATTTAAAACATTAGAAGAGATAACTGAAAAAGATATTGATTATTTTATTGAAAAAAGTGTAATAAATAAAAAAGACTAGTTGTTATTTAATTAAGTAGTTTTTGGGGGATAAGAAAATGTTTAAGTGTTTTTTAAGTTTAATACTTTCTTTAAGTATGATTTTTACAACTGTTAATGCAAAGTCTTTAGAAGACACAAAAATTTATGGAGAATCTTATGTGGTTATAGATGGTGAAACAAATGAAGTCATTTTAGGTAAAAATATAGATGAGAAAATGTATCCTGCAAGTGTATCGAAGTTAATTACAGCTATTTTACTTGCAGAGAATTTTTCTCCAACAGATACCTTAGTATTTACATCTAAAGCGAAGAGTATGCCTGAGTATTCTGTTAATTTAAATTATTATCCTTTAGAGGTAGGTCAAGAGTTAAGTGCAGACTTCATAATGAAATCTATACTTATATTTTCAGCAAATGATATGGCACAAACTGCTGCGGATAATATTTCTGAGAAATTAGGAGTTCCTTTTGAAACTCTAATGAATAATAAGTTAAAAGAACTTGGATTAACAAATACATATTTTACAAATGGAATAGGACTTCATGATGATAATCATTATTCAACAGCTTACGATTTAGCAATACTTTTGAAGGGAGCTCTTAAATATGATTGGATAAGAGAAGTTGTTGGAATAAAGGAAACAACAGTTACTCTTCCAGATGGATCTTTAATTATTTATGAAAACTCAAATAAACTTTTGGGAACTTTAGGTATGATAGGAGGTAAAACGGGTTATACCTCTAAGGCAGGAAGAACTTTGGTTGGAGCATTTGAGATTAATGGAAAATTATATTTTGCATCGGTTTTAAAATCTGTTTATGATTCAGAAGACACATTTGTGTTTCAAGATATGTACAATATAGTTGATATAGCTAAGGATAAAGAAAAGACATTGTTGTATAAAAATGGACAACAATTGGAATCAAAAGTTTTATTTGAATATAATTTGTTTGGATTTTTTGGACCTAAGAAAGTTGTGGAAGTTCCTGTAATTTTAAAGGAAGATGTTTATATTTATGATGATCCATATAATTTAGAAAACATGACAATGAAAGTTCAATTAAAAGATGATATAAATATTTTCACAAATGGAAATAAGCCAGTAGGAACGTTAAGTATTAATATTAAAGGGAATGAGTCTTCCTATGATATAGGAGTAAATATATCCAAAATCATAGCTAAAAATTTACATATTTATTTATTAGCATTAGTACTTATTATATTTATTATAGTTTTTATAATAATTTTAATTATCAAATTATCTAGACCTAAAAAGAGCAAGAGAATTTGGGGATAAAAATTTTAGCTATTATTTAGTATTATTACTAAATAATAGCTATTTTTTTCTTTAATATTGCATTATAAAATTTATTAATATAATATAGTATTAATGTAACAATTTGGAATTTTTTTGTAGTGAAGTTAAATGTACAATTTTAGTTTATATTGGGGACGTGGAATTTTATGAAAATTAAGAAAATTAATATAAATAATTTTGGGATAGTAACTAAAAAAAATATAAATTTAGAGAATGGTATTAATATTGTTTATTGTGAAAATAAACAAATAAAAACTATTATACAAAATTTTATTGTTTGTTTTTTGTATGGTATGGATAATGATAGAAAGCTTTTTAGAAATGTATTTAGAAGAAGATATTCTCCTTTTGCTCTTGAAAAAACAAAAGGAGAGCTCGTTGTTGAAAAAAATAATGTTGAGTATGTAATTGAGAGAAGTTTTGGAAGCGCTAAATCTCAAGATAGCAGTAAAGTGGTTCGTTTATTTGATGGAGAATTAATACTTAATGTTAATTCTGATCAACCAGGAAAAACTTTTTTGGATATAGGATTTGAAGCTTTTCATAGAACTATGTTTGTTAAAAGTATAGATGATTTTGTATTATTTAACAATAATTCCAAACTTAGTAATGATATTTTAAAAATTAAAGAGAATTTTGATAATAAATTTTCCTTTGATAGAGCAGTTGAGCTTATTAATAGTGCTAAAAATATAATTAAAGATATAAAAGTATCTGGAAATATAAATGAATTATATGAAAAATATTCTATACTTAACTCAAAACTTGAGAAAGAAAATGAGAAGGTTCATTTAAATTATTTAAATAAAGAGAAGCTTGATAATTTAAATAAGAGAAGAGAATATTTAATAAATGAGTATTCTTTGATTGGTATTAGTAAGAAACATTTTAAATATTTAGATTTGAAAAAAGTAGTAGGGGATATAACCCTTATTGAAGATGAAATTTTGAAACTTGAAGAAGATTTGAAAAATATAGATAAAGATATACCACAAATTTCTGAAAAAAATATTGATGAGGAATTTATAAATTCTCTTAGGGAGAAAGTTAATATTTATAAGGAAAGTAGGCGTGAAATACTTAAGATAAACAAAGTAGATTTAAGTGAAGAGTCAAAAGCTTTTGAAAGATTTGAACAGTTAAATAAAGAGCTTGAGAAATATTCTATCGTTAAATCTAATTTCTTATTTTACTCAGAAAAGATTAGAAAAATTGATGCTCTTAATAATGAGTTAGATAATTTAAAAGGCCATGGAAGAATGAGTTATTTATTTAAAAATATTTCAAGGTCTAAGAAAAATAAACAAAAAAGTAATTATACAAAATTCTATATATTTGTTGTGATTATAGCAATACTTATTACGGTTATTGCTCCTATATTTAAATTAAGTGCTAATGGAATAATTTTAATAAGCCTTGTTTCTTTTATTTTACTTGGACTAGCCTATGCATATATTGCTTTTAAAGATTATAAAGAAATTGAAAATAAAGGATCTAAACTTGAAGCTGGAAAATACTATGATCTTCATGGACAAATTTCAAAGCTTGAAAAAGAATTATACCCATATACATATTACAAAATTAAAAAAGATGTAGAGAGAATCAAAAAAATTGAGGAGGAATTAGATACTTTAAGTTTTAGATTTAAAGATGGGGATTTATCTTACATAAGTGTTATAAAAGATTTTAGAGAACAAGAAAATTCTCTTAAAAATATTCTCTTAGAATTTGGATTTAGTGATATTTTTATACAAGATATTGAAAACTTTATAGAGAATATAGAGTTTAAATTAAAATACAAAAATAATATTCTTGAAGAACTTGAAAGTAAGAATCAGAAATTATTGGAGGTTTTAGATGGAAGAAACAAAAATGATTTAATTAGTGAAATGGAATCTTTTGAGGAGTATTCAAATGTTAAGGTTGAGAAAACCGTTGATCAAATAGAGAATGAGTTTAATATTTTAAAAATTGAGCTTAAAAATATAGATGAGGAAATATGTTTCTTAAGGGAAGAGCTTAAAAATTCTATAGATCATAGAAAACAAGTTGAAATTATTAATGATGAAATAATAAGTCTTAAAAACACTATATCATATTTAGAGAGTAAGATTACAAATATAGATGGATACATTGAAAAAATAACAGATATATATTATGAATTTAAAGATACTCTTTCATCAGAAATTTCAACTAGAATAGAATATGTAATTAAATATTTAACGAGAGATTCCATTGGTTTTTCTAAAGTTTCTAGAATAAATGAATATAATCGAGGAGGATTTCTTGTAAAAGAGAAGTTAGGCCTTGAATTTTTAAATACAGGAATGTGGGATTTATTATATTTTGCTCTTAGAATTACAATTGCAGATCTTATTTATGAGGATAAGGGAGAAGTTCCTCTTATACTTGATGATTTATTTTTATCTTATGATTATGAGAAAATGAAAAAGGCATTAATGCTTCTTGAAAAATATTCTAAAGATAGACAAATTATATTATTTACATCTACAAGAAGAGAAATTGAATATTTAAAGGGAAATGCTTATATTGTAAATGTATAAAATAAAAGGCTGGATTTTTCCAGCCTTTTATTTTCATATACTATTTGGTAAATCTTGTTTTTTATATAAACTTGAAAGAAGTATAGGAGTTACAATTGTAGTAAGTATTACAACTATTATAAGTGGTGATACTAAACTCTCTTTAAGTATTCCGCTTGATATACCTATGTTTATTATAATTAGAGCAACTTCTCCTCGAGAAATCATACCGACACCAATTCGTGAGGAGTCTTTAAAATTAAATCCAAGAGTTTTAGAAGTTATAAAACAAGCAACAAATTTACTTAATAATGCACCTATAAATAAAATTATAGTAAATACAATTACGCTTTTATTAAATGAAGATAATGTTGTTTGCATACCTATACTTGCGAAAAATATTGGTGAAAATATAAAGTAACTTAAATAATTTAATTGTTTATATACAGTGTGATGGAATATGTATTTTGAGAAAACCACACCAGTTAAATAAGCACCTATTATTGAAGTTACGTGGAATAAATCCTCACTTATAAAGGAAATGGCGAAGCATAAAATTAAAGCATATAGAGGCATTCTATGTTTATGATTCTTATCTATACTTAAGTTATTTAAAAATGGTGGAAGGAATTTCATAAGTAGAAATGCAAAAACAAAGAATAAAGATAATCCTATTAATACATCTTGTATTTTTACATCTTGCCCAAGTGCTCCACCAAATAAAGTTAAAATAAACACTCCTAAAATATCATCTATAACAGCTGATCCCATAATTGCAGAACCTGATTTTGAAGAAAATACACCTAAATCTTTTAAGGTTTGAGAGGTTATTGAAACTGATGTAGGAGTAAAAATTATTCCTAAGAAAATGCTATCTAAATAAGGTAAATCCATAATGAAAAAACCTATTGAGAAACCAACGATTAAAGGTAAAATAACTCCCATTAATGCAATTAAAAATGAAGAAAGCCCAACTTTTTTAATATGATCAAGATCTGTTTCAAGACCTGCATTAAACATTAAAAGTATTACTCCAATATGAGCTGCATATTCCCAAAATCCAGTATATGAAACTATTTTTAGAACTGAGGGACCTAATATAATTCCGGCGATTAAAGCTCCAACAACATTTGTTATTTTTAGTTTACTAGTTATAGATCCAAGAAGCTTTGTAAGAACAAGGATTAAACATAATTCAATTAAAAAATTAGGATCCATAGAACCCTCCTTATTTATTATTATTTTTTAAATATAAATTTCAAAAATTCTGAAAATTTAAAATCGTCATCAGAAATTATACTTGATAGGATAAAACTTCCTAGACCGAAAGTTATGAAAATATCTTTAATATCTGCTATGAAAAGATTATGAATGTGTAGAAAGTCAAGGCTTCCTCCCCAAAAAATTTTATCTATTAAGGAACATAACCCACCAGAAAACAAAAATATGAATGTTAACTGTTTAATTGAGTTAAGTTGTTTTTTATAAATTTTAAACCTATAGATCAAAAATATAAATACTAAGATTAAAAAATTTAAAATAATAAACAATATAAATGGTGCATTTAAATTAAATCTTGAAGCTATAAAAGATCCTTCATCATTTATATGGGGGGTAATTGAAAAATAGTTAGGTATTAAGTTTATAGATGAAATACGTTTATTAATAAATATTAATGAAACAATTATTTTGGAAATTTGATCTATTAAGAATAAAACACATATTGAAATTAGCATACCCTTATTTTTTAGAATTATGGATTTTTTATGATAAATAAAAAATATATAGGAAATAATTAAGAGAAGAAATGTTGGTATAAAATTCATAACTATTGAATACACACCTTTAATATTTCCAGATATAAATTCAAATAAGCAATATGCAAGCCAAAGAGAGGGATAAATTATTAGAAAATGATATAATTTTAAGGCTTTCGTCATATGTTTATCCTCCAAAAAATTAAGTATCTATAAAATCATAATATAAAATGAAATATAATACAAAAGTAAATTAAGATAAATAATCATATTATCATTGAATATTTTACAAAAATTATGTATAATTGGGGCGTTAATATTAAGTTATTAATATTACTTTCTTGATATCAAGTATATTTATTTTAAAATTTATTTAGATGCAATTAATTTATTTCAATATTTAAAGTAATATACATTTATAATTAATTTAACCTATAATAACTAATTTGTAACTTTTGTTAATAATTTGTAACTGTATAACAATTTAAAATAAAAAACCTTAGTTTGTAAAAGGAAGAGCATCTAAAATATTAAATAATAGATGCTCTTTTTGTTTTTTGTAGAATTAGGTATAAGGATTGGTTATAAGTTATATAGAGTTATATGAGATATTTAAATTAATATTAAAAAGTTATAATTGTAAGAAAATAGAAGATAATGAAAGAAAATACTAGAAAATACATTAAAATGCAAATAAAATAAATCTATATAAATATGTTAAAAAAAGATTACAAATGTTATTATTAGTTCAAGGAGAAAACATAATATAAGTTTCAGCGATTAATTAGTATAGAAAGTAATTTTTAACTTTGTTTTTAAAATTAGGAGGACAAGTATGAAATCTAAAAATTTAAGAAAATTAGTTGCTAGTATTGCTATGTTAGCATTAAGTGTAACGGTTATATCTGGTGTACAAACTAGTGCTGCACCTGCATTTAGTAATCAAATTCAAAATGGTTGGCCTTTAAATCAACCAACTAATGTAACAACTATAACAGGTAATAATGTTGCAACAATACAAGCTAATGCTACTAAAACTAGTGAGACTATATTTTCTGTAGAAAAAATAGAAACAGGAATTGCTCCAAATAAAGTTCAAGTTAATGGTCAGGACTTTAATGGTGATAGTGGAGTAGCAAGAATTGGAATAAGACTTGGTGGAAACTTAGCTTCTGCAGTAAGTGCTGAATTAAATGATGCAATTAGAGAGTATAGAAATAATGTAAACACTGTTAACTCTAACAGACATAATAGCGGACAAGCTATAGAAATAAAATATCAACAAGCGCTTGGTAGAAAATTGTATGATTTATTTACAAATGTAAAAGAGGGAACAAGCGATAAGAACAAAGACGTAAGATTCTTGTTAACTTATGAGTTAAGCGATGGAAGATCAAGAACAACAACTGTTGCTTTAAGTGATTTAAAATTAGAAACACCTGCAACTACAGGAATAAATTCAGTTTCTGATTTACATTCTTTAGTTGATGAAAATGGATTAGTTTACTTAACATTAAGAGGACTTCCAGCAGGAGTTACTATAACTAATATGGAGCTTGATTCAAGAAGTAATATTTTTGCTGCTACAAACACAGCAGGAACTGCTTATTCTGAGCAATCTTCTTTAAGTTATAATGCAGGAAGAGTTTCTATACCAACTTCTACTTGGATATTAACAGGTTCTTTATATCCACAGGTTACTGTAAATGGACAAGTATTTAAACAATTTGAAGAGCCTACAAATAGTAAAAATGACATAATTGAACAAGATGAACACTTATTTGTTAGAGTTGGTGGAAATACTATAACATTAGTTGACTTAATAAGAGATCCTGATAATACAATAACAGGAATAACTGTTACAGATAGAAGAGGAGATACTTTTAAAGCTGAAGTTGGAGATTTTGTTTCAACAAATTCATTCAGTGGATACAAAGATGTAAAAATATTTGGATTAACAACTAGAACAAACTATGAGTTTTCTTACATGGATATAACTTATAAGTCTGGAGATGAAGAAAGAACTCAAAGAGTAAGTTTTAATAATAGCGCTGTAACAGATAAAGTAACAGGAGCTGATTACTTAAAAGTTACAACTGGAAATGAAGTTGCAGCTCAACTTACTACTTTTAACTCTTTAACAAGTCAAGATCCAACAGTTTTATATCAAGTTAATGTTGGAGAAGATTCTCTTCAATATATAGTGAAAGTTAATGAAACATCTAACCTTTCAAGAATTGAAGTTAGAGGTTTAAGAGGAAGTGAGACTTACAAAGTAGAAAATGTTAAGTCTGAAGATGGAAAGAAAGATACATCTAACTGGTTTGTAGTTACAATAGAAAACTTAGAAAAAGGAAGAAACTATGACTTCTTATCATTAGAGACTGTTTACACTGAAAATGGAAGAGATAGATATGGAACTCCTATATCTTTAGGAAGAAGATCAACAGCTCTTGATAATGTGTTATTCCCAGGAAGCGTAAGTAATGGAGATAATATATTTACTACAACAAATAATAGAGGGTATAAGTCTGAGCTTTGGGTAGATGCAAATGTAAAAGCTGAGCAAGTTCCAGGTGGAGTTAAGTTTGTTGCAAGAGTAAAAGATGCTGACGATATCTTAGATAAAGTTAGGGTATATATAAATGATAATGGAAGCTACAGAGAAGTAGATTCTTCAAATGTTAAAGTTGAAAAATCTTATAGAGTTGTTAAAGGTGTAGATGTTAATGGAAGTGGAACAATAAGTGGACAAGCTACAATTGATTATAGTTATGGACCAAGTGCTTCTACTACCCAAAAAATAACTTTCAATAACGAAGCAAATATAGAGTCAGCTTACGAAATGGTTGAGGTAACTGTTACAGGAATACCTTCAAACTCAGATAGAGAGTTCAGATTAGAGTTTGGAACTACTCAAGATGGAAATAGAGTTTCTTCATTATTGGGAACTAATGAGGGTGCATTTGGTGCAATTCCAACTAACGGAACTAAGACTCAACAAGCTGTAACAAGATACACTAAAGGAAGAGCAGGAACTACAAAAGTAGAAGTTAGCACTTCAAATGTAAAAGTATCTAATATTACAACTACAACTGCTAACGTTGAAGTTTCAATAAAGAACCCAGATAAAGAGGGAATAGTAGTTGAAGTAGTTGGAGCTACTGGAGTTACAGGTAAGTATAATGTTGATAAAAATGTTATAGAATTATCTGGATTAAAGCCAGGAACTGAGTACAAAGATTTAAGATTAACACTTAAATATGGAGATAAAACTACAACTGTAAATGTACCAACATTTAAAACAACTACAACTAGTGAAACTACAACTGGTGTTGCTGGATATGTTTCTAGAGTTTATACAACATTCTTTAACAGAGAGCCAGATCAAGGTGGATTATTATACTGGACTGAAAGATTAGTTGGAGGACAAGAGACTTTAAGAGAATTCTTAGGACAATTAGCTTACACTCCAGAATTAATTGAAAAAGGATTAACTAACCAACAATTTGTTGAGAGAATGTACGCAATTGTTGATAGAAAAGGTGAAGCTGAGGGAATTAATTTCTGGGTTGGTGAAATCGAGAAAGCAATAAAAGAAGGAAAAACTCAAAGCGAAGCTAGGGGTTCTGTTGTAGCAAGAATGCTTGAAACTCCAGAAGTTCAATCAATCGCAACAAAATTAGGAATCAAATACTAATACAAATAAAAAGTGAAGTTCAGAATTGAGCTTCACTTTCTTTTTTATTTAGTTTGAAAAAATTGATCAATGTTTTCTTTAAGAGGCGTTAGAAGATTTTTAATAACCTCTATATTTTTTGGAGATTGTATTTGATTAAAATAATAAAAGGCTCTTGTGTAATCTCTAAAGCTTAAGTATATAAGTCCTAAAGTGTGAAGAATGTGAGAGTATGTTTCGTCGATTGTGTTAACCTTATCTGTAATGTCTCCAATAGATTCTACCATTTCATTTATTTGATTAAATTTATCGCTCATAACAGAATCATTTTCTAAGATGAGTTTAAAGTAAAATGCGTCCAATGAATTTGGAATTTCATATTCCATAAGTTCAATCACTTCTTTTAATAAATCATATTTCTTATGAGAAACTGCGATTTTTGCAAGAAGAGTTAAGATGTTGTAATAAAAGTTTTCAATTGAATTTTGAGTGTGTCTAAGTTTTAAACCAGATTTTAGAATTTTGATACAATCATCTACGTTATGACCTAAAATGTTTTTTTCACGTCCTAAAAAATAATACCATCTAATTTTGTTTGGCTCGAGTTTTATCATTTTCTCAAGAATTTCTGTGTTTCTTTCAGCTTTGTTCTTCTCTTTAAATACATCAGATTGGTATCCATCGTGAGAAAGAGTTAAATTAAGCATTATATAGTTAATAGGTTTATCATTTTTAGAAATGATTTCTTCGTGGATTTTTCCATCAAATTTCATTTCGTGAGTTTTATTAAAAATTCTTTTTGTTGTATTTACCTTTTGTCCTAGAGAATCAATTGTAGGTGAGAATACAAGTGGATGATCTGAGTTTGCCTTGAAATTTTTAAAAAGAGATATTACATCTTTTATGAGATAAAATTCATTTATAGGCGTTTCGTCGGCATCAATTGAAAGTATCCAATCATTTGAAGATTTGTCTATTAGAATGTTTCTTGAGTATGCGAAATCTTTTCTCCATTTGTCTTTAAATAATTTAACATTTGGAAATTTTTCTTCGATTATTTTAACTGTGTCATCAGTTGATCCAGTATCAAGTACTAGAATTTCATCGGCGAAAGTTGAGATAGAAGAAAGACATCTTTCTATACAACGTTGTTCATTATAAACAATTAAATTTACGCTTAATTTAATTGGTTCTTCATCTGAAAAAATATTTATCAAATTAACGAGGTCTTCGTTTGTTAAGTCATCTTTATAATTTGTGTAATCATCATTTATGAAATATTTTAATATATCAGGGCATGTCCCGCTTATATAACTAAGAAGGTTTATACGTTTTAAAAGTTTATTTTTAAACTCTTTGTTCATTTCAAAATTATCATCTTTAAGTTTTGTGAAAACATATTTGTGAAAATTCAAATTGAATTTAAAATAGTCTATATCAATATTTTCAATTATTGAGTTTAGTGTTATCATTATAAACCACCTTTCAAATAAGCTTAACTTAAGCTAATTTTTGTTAATCCTATAAAATTATAGCATTAATACATAGTGTTTACAATGAGTTTCAAAGGAAACAACACAAAAAAATAAGAGCTAAGATCTTAGCTCTATTTTTTAAAATTTATTTCTTCCTCTTCATTTAGATTTATAAATGTTTTACTTGGAATTGTTTTTGAAATAATTTTTCCTTCATGAATTGAGTATAAAACTTCGCTTCTCTTTCTTATAGCGTCGTAAGGAGTAGTTTCATTAAGTATTATTAAATTTCCAGGTTTGTTAACCTCAATGCCGTAAATATTTTCAATGTTTAAAGTTTTTGCACTATTATAAGTTATAAATTTTAAAGAGTCATTTATATCATCATATCCCATCATTTGGCAAACATGGAGTCCAAAATTTAAAACTTCAAGCATATTGGAAGTTCCAAGAGGATACCATGGATCAAATATATCGTCATGACCAAAACACACATTAATGTTTGATTCATTTAATTCCTTAACTCTTGTAATACCTCTTCTTTTTGGATAAGTATCAAATCTTCCTTGAAGGTGGGTGTTAACTAATGGATTTGAAACAAAATTTATATTTGACATTTTTAAAAGTCTAAATAATTTATAAGTATATGCGTTATTATATGATCCCATTGCAGTTGTATGACTTGCTGTAACTTTGTTTTTAAGTCCAGTTTCAAGAGCTTTTGTGGCTACCATTTCTAAAAACCTTGATTGTTCATCATCTATTTCATCACAATGGATATCAATTAGTTTGTTATATTTTAAAGCTAAATCAAAAATTAATTCTATCGATTTAACTCCGTATTCACGAGTAAACTCAAAGTGAGGAATTCCTCCAATAACATCTGCTCCAAGTTTTAAAGATTCTTCTAAAAGTTCAAAACCTTTAGGGTAAGAAAGAATTCCTTCTTGAGGGAAAGCTACAATTTGAAGAGTAATAAAGTCTTTAAATTCTTCTTTAATTTCTATCATTGCCTTTAGGGCGATTAAATTTTTGTCCGTAACATCAACATGAGTTCTTACAAATTGAATTCCATTTGATATTTGCCATTTGATTGCTTTTCTTGCTCTATTTTTAACATCTTCTTTTGTTAAAAGTTTTTTTCTTTGAGACCATCTTTCAATTCCCTCAAAAAGTGTTCCACTTTTATTCCATTCAGGTTCTCCAGCAGTTAATGCTGTATCTAAATGAATGTGAGGTTCAATAAAAGGGGCAAGGGCTATAAGAGAATTTCCTTCGATTATTTCTTCATTTTCTTTTGGGGGAATATTTTTAGAGATTTCTGTGAAAATTTTGTTTTCAATTCTTATATCATAGAGATTTTTATCATTTAAAAATTTTACTTTTCTAATTAACATAAACTTCACCTTTTATTTTTTAAATTTTGTTCCTATTACATACACAATTATTGTGATAAATATTGAGTTTAAGGCTGTTATTCCAAAAGGAATAATATTTGAAAATATAAATCCGCACAAGAAAGATATAATAGAGATCCAATTTACTTTTTCAAATTTCATATCGTTAATGTTTAAGTAGTTTTGTTTACGTATGAAAAAATAATCTGAAATTATTATTCCTCCAACAGGTGGGAGCATTGAGTTTAGAAAATTTAAAAATCCAACAAAATTGTTATTAAGCCATATTGAAAAAACAGTTCCAATAAAACCACTAATAAGAACTAATGTTTTTTTGTTTATTTTAGTTATGTTAGAAAGTCCAAGACCTGCTGTGTAAAGTGCATTATCGTTTGTTGTCCATATATTTAATCCTAAAACTAGTATGGCAGGAATAACTAAACCTTGAGAGAACATAACATCAGTTACGTCAGAGTTTCCAGTAACCATAGCTCCAATTGCTCCAAATAAAAACATTAAAGAATTTCCAATAAAGAATGCAATAATTGTTGTTGATACTGCAACCTTTTTGTTTTTAGAAAATCTTGTGAAGTCTGGAGTAACTGTTCCCCCACTTATAAAAGAACCAACACACAAAGTTATAGCTGTAATGAGTGATAGTTCATTAATGGGTTCAATATTAAAAAGAGAGTTTACTCCTCCTACTGAATTTACTGCAAGAAATATTGATGTACTCCCAAGAATTGCAATTGAAGTGACAGCTATTGCGCTTAATATTGTTAAAGATTTCATTCCAAAGTATGCTGTAGAGGTCATTAATACTCCAGTAATTGCAACTAGTAAATAAACATTTATACCGAATCTATTTGAAATAGGAATTGCAAACATAGCTATTCCAACTCCAAACCATCCAATTTGAGTAATACTTGTTATAAATGATGCTAGGTAAGATCCTTTTTCGCCAAAGGAGTATCTTGTAAGTAGGTGCATTGATAATGAAGTTTTTGATCCAATGTATGCAAGAATTCCTGTGTAAATTGAGAGAATTAAATTTCCTATTAAAACTGCTATGAAGAAATTTTTAAAAGTTAATCCAGTTCCTAAAGTTCCTCCTGTTAACATGCTTGCAGAAAAGAACGTAAAGCCGAGCATTACAACAAGCATTGAGAAAAATCCTTTTTTGTGGTTATTATCTACATGAGATAATGCGTAATCTGAATCTTTTTTGATTGAATCTTTGTTCATAGTTTCATCTCCTAAATTTTTATTTAGGAAAACTAGTACCTAAAAAAATAACGATCTATCATCTAGATAAGGTCGTTAAAAAAGTTTAGCTCTAAAATTCACTTTTATAATATTAATCTTATAATTTCGACCTTGTTAGTCTCACAGGACTAAATTTAAAGGACTAGTTTTCTTTGTAAGTATTATATACTTGTTTATATTTATAAATCAACAAAATTTTACTCAGCCACATCTATAAACTTAAAATTTTTAACATCAAATAATCCTTTATCAGTAATTTTAATTTCAGGAATTACAGGTAAGGATAAAAATGAGAGGGTTAAAAATGGATTAAAGTTTATATCTGGAGAAATCTCTTTAATAACGTGGTGAAGTTTTTCTAAATCTTTTATAACTTCATTTGTTTTTCTATTTGTAATAAGTCCTCCAATTTCTAATTTTAAACTTGAAAGTAATTCTCCATCTTTAACAATAACAATTCCCCCTCCAAATTCTTTTATTTTGTTGCAAGCAATTACCATATCTTTATCATTCGCTCCACAAACAATTAAGTTGTGAGAGTCGTGGGCAATTGTTGTAGCTATGGCTCCTGAATTTAGTTTTAAACCTTTTACAATTCCAAGTCCAATATTATTTGTGTTGTTGTGGCGTTCTATAACTCCTATTTTTAATAAGTCTTTTTCAGGTGAAGAAACAAATTCATCTTGATTGTCTAAGGAGGAAACATCAAATTTTAAATGGTTAGTTTCTAAAGCGTTAGGAATTATTTCAATTACATTTATTTTTGATTTACCTTTTAGAGAGATTTTAAAATTTTCCTCTTTAAGATTTGGAATATTAATAGAAGATTTAATGTTTATTTTAAATGAATCATTATTTTCATTAACTAAAGAATTATCTTTAACAACTAAAGATCCATTTTTATATACTTCTGATATTTTAAAATCTTGTAGGGAATCTAAAATTAAAAAATCAGCGATATAACCAGGAGCTATAGCGCCTTTTCTTTTTAAGGAATAACATTCACATGGATTAAGAGTTGCCATTTGAATAGAAATTTCGGGATTTAGTCCATGTTTTATACAAAGTCTTATGGAATTATCGATTGAACCGTATTTTAAAATATCATCTATATGTTTATCATCAGTACATAAACAAAGTTTTCGACTATTGTGTATAGAAACTCCTTTAACTAATTCTTTTAAATTTTTAGCAACAGTTCCTTCTCTTATGTGAACATACATTCCTCTACGAACTCTTTCAATTAATTCTTCATAAGAATGACATTCATGATCAGTTTTAATATAGGCTGAGGCGTAAGCGTTAAGTTTATCTAAATCAAAGCCAGCTCCATGACCATCAATTATTACATCTTTTTCATAAGCATCAAAAAGTTTATTTATCATATCTTCTTCACAAGTAAGAAGAGAATGAATGTCCATAACTTCTGCAAGACCTAAAACTTTTTCATTTTCATATAAGGGTTTTAAATGAGAACTTTTAAGGATTGCTCCGGAATTTTCAAAAGAAGTTGAGGGAACACAAGAAGGTAACATGAAGTAAAAGTCAAAAGGAATATTTTGGCTTAAATTAATCATGAGTTTTATTCCATCTATTCCCAAAACATTTGCAATTTCATGGGGATCTATAATTATAGAAGTAATTCCATGAAGAAGAGCAGTTTTATAATATTCTCTTGGAGTTAAAAGAGAGGATTCAATATGGGCGTGTCCATCAACAAGTCCTGGACAAATATATTTTCCAGTATAGTCGATTTCCTTTAATCCAGAGTATTTTCCAAGTCCAACAATATATTTTCCATGTATTGCTACATCTGAAACAAAAGTTGAGTTTTGAAAAACATCTACAATAGTTATATTTTTTATAACTAAATCACAAGGAATTTGTTTTGATGAGGCCTTTATGTTTTCTATATAGGTTTGTTTGTTCATAAGAAAAATCCACCTTAAAAAATATTTAACCTTCGTGGATCTAAATTCTTCATAGTAAATATCATTTACGGTGATATTGTAGATACGCTTAAACCATATTATTAAGCTTATACGAAGGTTATTACTTTATATTATAGTAGCATTTAAGCTTAACTACAAAGAATTTTTTATTTTACGTAGGGTTTATGAAGTGGAAGAATTTTTGAATTTATAGTATTCTAAATAGGAATATTTAGAAGAAATTTAAACACATAGGATTTTAAATTTAAATTTTATAAGGAGGATTTTATGAAAATTTGCGTAGCTGGTGGGGCTGGCTTTATAGGAAGCAATTTTATTCATTATATGATAAACAAATATAGAGATATGCAAATTGTTTGCATAGATGCTCTTACTTATGCTGGTAATTTGGAAAATTTAGAAATCATTAGGGAAAATATTAATTTTAAATTTTATAGAGGAAATATATTAGACGAAATATTTTTAAATAAGGTTTTTGAAAAGGAAAACTTTGATGTTGTTGTAAATTTTGCTGCAGAATCTCATGTAGATAGATCTATAAAAAATGGGAAAATATTTTTAGAGACAAATATTATTGGTACAAAAAATTTAATGGATATGTGTTTAAAGTATAATGTTAAAAAATATCATCATGTATCAACAGATGAGGTTTATGGAGATTTATCTTTAAATGATGATAGAAAATTTTTAGAAAGTGATGTATTAAAACCATCTTCTACATATGGAGTTTCAAAGGCATCTTCTGATATGCTTGTAATGAGTTATTATAGAACGTTTAATTTACAAGTTACAATTTCAAGATGTTCAAATAATTATGGTCCTTACCAATATCCAGAAAAATTAATTCCTGTTGCAATTATAAAAGCTATTAAAGATGAAAAAATTCCTTTGTATGGAACTGGAGAAAACATTCGTGATTGGATTCATGTTTATGATCATGTAATAGGAATTGACAAAATTATTAGAGAAGGAAAAGTTGGGGAAATTTATAATATTTCTTCAGGAGTTGAGGTTTCAAATTTAGATATAGTTAAAACCATTTTAAAGATTTTAGGGAAGGATTACTCATTAATAAATCATGTGGAAGATAGACTTGGACATGATAAAAAATATTCTATAGATTCAAGAAAGATAAAAAATGAACTTTCTTTTGAGTGTAGTGTTAACTTTAAAGAAGGGATAGAAGAAACTGTAAATTGGTATTTAAATAATTTGACTTGGGTAGAGGAAGTTTTAAAGGATAAATATATAGAAGTGTAATTTTATAGGAGAAAAATGAAATGAGGTTAAAGATAAGTGAATTATAAGAGGAGAAATTTCATTGGTATATTTTCTTTTGTTATTATAATTTTAGTTATGATAAATTTTAATTTCATACTTGAGGTTATTAATTATAAAATTTTAGGAATAGATTACATTGGATTTAAAGGGGAAGAACTATTTTTATCAGAGCTTAATGAAACGGATCTAACAAAAACAGAGCTTATAAATTACATAGATGAAAACTTTAATAAAATTGGAATGAAGAAGCTTAAGAATAAAGATTTTGGATTATATTTAAGAAATATTGAAGAAGAGGATAAATTTTTAGAGAAGTTTAGGCTTCCTATAGATGAAAAATTTCAAGAGGAGTTTTATAAAAGTCTTGATTTAGTTCCTGAAAACGAAAAATTTCTTGTTAAGTTTGTGATATATGATAAGGATAAAACTTATACAAGTAAACCATTTTCTATAAGGTTAGTGGACGAGCTTTATAAAAATGAAGGAAAAATGGTAATAGATGTAGATGAATTTTCAAGAGAAGGAATGGTTAGTTATATAGAACTTCCGAAATATTTAAATCTTTCTAAAAATTCAAAAATTAGTGTAAATGCAAAACATGAAGATTTACAAGTATCAGGGCTAAAAGGTGAGTATGATGAGGAAAGTGGAAAGATAAAAATTTCAAATTTAGTTCCTATAAAGCCATATTCAAATATAGAAATTGTAACTAAAAACTTAGAAGGTGTAGATGTTTTAATTAATATAAGAAGTATTTTAATGAATCCAGAATCAAAGCTTCAAGAATATTTAACTAAAATCTATTTAACCTCTTTAAATAGATATCCTTATGAAGAAGAATACTTAGAAAATTTAAATAATTTATCAAGTCACAAAGTATCTATAAGAGAATTTTTAACAAAAATAATTTTAAGTGAGGAGTTTGATAAGATAAATACTTCTCCAAAACAAATAGTAGATAGCATTTATTATATGGTAAATAAACAAAGTATAACTGGAAGATTATCAACATTGATAGTGGATGAATTTAATAATGAACTTTTAGATGAAAATTTAAAAAACGATGGTAAAATTAAAATTTTAGATAAATTACTTCAGGATGATAATTCTAAAAATTATATGGAATCAATATTAGAAATAAAAATTAATTAATTTAAAAATAAAATTCAAAATACTATTAAATTTTTAAACATATGCAACGAATATTAAAGCATAAATGAAAATCAAAAAAAAATACGAGAAGATTAACGGGTAAAACAATAAATATAATTTTAGTTATTCTCAAGGAGGAAGAAATGATAAGTAAGAAATTTGCAAAGAAATTCGTTGCGACAATGTTATCTATTTCATTATGTTCAACTATTATCAGTGGACCATTAACACAGTTTGTTTATGCAATGCCTGCAACCCAAGATAGATATATCGAAGGGGATAAGCAGTTTACAATAAATCTTTCAAATATGGAGATTTCTGCAGGAGCAAACCCAGGAGCAGTTGATTTTAATGGAAATGGAAAATATGATGAAAACGAAATGTTACCATTAAAAGGAACAGAAGATTTTAAAATTTCTAATTCAGTTACTACAAATGAAGAAAAGTTCATCGATGTAGTAGGAATTGAAGGAGGAGTTTCAAGAAGTAATATAGCTGTAGTAAGAGAAGACGTAAAAGATTATAACAAAGCATACTTAAGGGATAAGGTTACTGGAGGATATGTTTATATTAAAGTTAAGTTCTTTGGAAATGTTGCAGCTGGTCTTAAAACTCAAATAGATAAAGCCGTTGATGAGGTTAAGAAAAATAAAAACTTACTTTCTCAAGGGAAGGGTGCTCAAATTTCATTAATAGAACAAGAGACATTAGCTACAATAATACAAAACTCTCTTGGAATGGTTGATGATAGTGGAAAACTTGTAAATGAAAACTTTACACTAGATATTACTTACTCAACAGGTTCTAAAACTGAAACTAAGAAAGTTCCTTTAGTTGATATTTTAATGGATACAACAGCAGGAAAACAAAATGCGTATACAAATCCATATAATGCTCCAAAAATCGTTGATGAAGCTGGAAATGTATATTTAAAAGTTTATGGATTACCAACTGGAAGTGAAGTAACAAAAGTACAATTTGGAGGAACTCTTACATTCCCATCAAAAGTTGAAAGTAGTGTTGCCACAGTGGTTTCAACTCAATCTAAAGTAACAGAAAAAACTGGAATAATTCCATATATTGATCCAATGTTAACAGAATCTATTAACATTGATAACGCAAATCCGATTGACCCACTTGCAATTAAGCCTACAACTTCTTATCTCGTTGATCTTTCAGTAGATAGCAATGGAGAATTATCATCAACAGGAAATAATGTTATTGAATATATTGGACCATTTGGTGATGATGATAAATCTCAAGGATATGAACATGCAAATATTAGACCAATTGATACAGCTATAGCATTTTATGATGCTTTCTATGATCCTGAAAATACAATTAAGAGAATACAAATAAAAGACGTTGATGGAAAGTTATATTCAGGTAAGATTTTAAAAGAGGGAGCAAAAGTTGGACAATATCAATCTTATGCTAAGCTTGAAGATTCTGTAAAAGATCCTGATAAGAACTCATCAGCTTATAAAGATTTTGCAATAGAAGGATTAGAGCCAGGAACAGAATATAAATTTACAGAACTTATTGTTACATTTAACTCAGGAAATGGTGATATAAACAGAAGATTTACAAACTATGATGCAATATCTGTAAACCCACTTACAATTAGAACAATGGGTGAAGGTTCATCAAGTGGAGGAAGTGAGTCAGGAGAATTATTACAATCATTTGGATTAAAGAGCATAACTCCAACAAAAGCAGAATTTGAAATTAAGTTTAATGATCCAGAAGGAATAATAAAAGACGTAAGAATTGAGGGAGATTCAATAGCAAGTTCAGTTTATGATGCTAAAGCTAATAAACTATCTTTATATGGATTAACTCCAAATACAACTCAAAGTGGATATGAATTAGTAGTTACATTAGTTAGTGGAGAAGAGCTTGGAATGACAATAGACGACTTTACAACTAAGAGAGTAACAAATGCTAAGGAATGGATCGAAGGATTCTATAACATCTTCTTCTTAAGAGATGGAGATCCAAGTGGTATGGAATACTGGTCACAAAAACTTTCATCACAAGAAATAAGTGTTAATTACTTTACATCAAACATTGTTAATGAGCAAGAGTACAAAGAGAAAAACTTAGACAATGCTAAGTATGTAGAGCGTATGTATAGATCTGTTACAGGAAGAACTTCAGATGCTGAGGGATTAGCTTGGTGGACTAAAACATTAGAAGAGACAATTGCTCAAACTGGAGATAGAACAGCATCAATGCAAAGTATATCTGCAAGAATGCTTGGTGAAACTGAAACGAGAAACTTCTTATCAAGTCTTGGATTAAGAGTTGAATAATTAATATAAAAGGCGTGTACAAAATTTTGTACATGCTTTTTGTTTTTTGGTTATATTTAATTCAGAAAATCAAATATAGATACCGTATAGAAGAAATGAATCAAGGAGGATTTTGTGGGAGAATATTTAGACACTTATTCCAAATACTTAATAGCCAACAAAGAATTTTTTGAGGATATGGTTCAAAGGCTTTTGGCTATGCAGAAGATAAATAAAGAATTAATTTTAAAAGCTCAAAGAAGATTAAGGACACTTAAACTTATAGAGGAGGTTTCTCCATCTCTTCATAAATATTTTTATGGAAAAGATTATGAAGATATATTAGATCAAAATATTTTTATGGATTTAGAGAAGTATGTGGATTATCTTCTTCGTTATTCTCAATCACAAATAGATATAAAAGTTTCAGGAGAAAGAGATGAAAATTTATGCAAAATTTGTTCTAAATCCTATGAATCTATTCATAATTATAACTGTTCTAACAAAGTGCAGATAAATTTAAATTCCAATGAGATATTTCTTGAAGATTATGAGGAAATAAATGAACTATGTTTTTTAATAAATGAAGTAGCTTGCTCGAATATAAATTTTAAAGTAATAGATGTAGTTAATAATACTGAATACTTTGAAGATAGGATTAACGAAAAGAGATATAGAAACTATGTAAACACAAAAATAACTCTTATAAAAATAAGTGATTATAGGGATTTTATTAAAGCCCCCCATACAAATGAATTTCTATTAAATAGAATGAGCTTTTTAGATCCTAATCCTATATGGAACTACTATCTTTTAGAGAAAAAGGTAAATAGTAGAGAGCTTCCATCAAACATTATAAAATATGCCTCTTATGTTAAAGAAAATTTTGAAAGCTATGCTTATTTAGATGAGGAGTTATACAAATCAATTGGTATAAATGCTTTAACTATTTTATGTGATAATTATATCGAAATAGATGATTATGATAAGTTTGAAGAATGTTTTGAAGAATTGAGAAGTATAGAATGTAACTTGTTAGAACTTATATATTTAAGAGCGAAAAGTATAATTAAGAGTAACAATTTTAAGATAAATACGTTTTTAGAGGAACTTAGAGAAGATCTTCTTAAAAATCCAAATAAATGCTCTAATATGAATTTAGATTCAAAAAGTTTATACAGATTAATTGGAGAAATGCTTGAAACACAGGGGAATTATATTGGGGCTGGTGAAAATTATTTTAAAAGCGGAGAACTTTTAGCATATATAAATAAACTAGGAAGTATAGTAAGTTATTTAAACAAAACCCTTTACAAAGAGAATGAATATTTTGAAGGTATAATTTTAACTCCAAAAATTAATACGAACTATAAATTTATAAGTGATCGAATAAACATTGAAGATATAAATGAGGTTATAGGTAAAGATCATACACGTTTATTTTCCTTTGAACTTTGTGCAAAAGAGATTAAAGAGTATAAAATTAGTGGAGAGATTGTAGAGCTAAGTAGCAATAGATCGGATTTTTCGCTCCTTTTAAATGAAGCATTTTATGAGAGAAAACATTATTTATTTGATATTAATGAGAAGGAAAATATAGAAGGAAGTATAGATGATATAATAAGTACTCGAGAGAATGTTATTTTTAAGAAATGGACATTTTTAAAAGAAGCAGAAGAGCTTACAGAGAAATTTTGTTTTGTGAGCATAGATGTTAATGAATATAAATTAATTCTTGAAAGTTTATTATATTTTTATGAGAGATTATCGCCAGGCGGATATATATTTATTAATTATTACAATTACAAATTATATGAGGAAGTATCAAGAGCTGTAAAAGATTTTGAGAGAATGATTTCTCATAGAGTTTGTAAATTTCCACTTAGTGATTTTGGTGGAACCCTTGTTATAACGAAGTGATATAAATAGAAAGATTTACGGTAAATTTTAATATCAATGATTTAAATTATTTGGTTTGTTATAGATTTTTTAGCTAGGATTTTATTTTATCCTAGCTATTTTTTTAGGAGGGAAAAGTTTTGGAAGATTTAATAAGTGTTATTATACCTGTTTATAACCTTGAAAAATATTTAAGAGAGAGTCTTGATAGTGTTATAAATCAAACTTATGAAAATCTTGAAATAATTTTAGTTGATGATGGATCTACTGATAATTCTCTTAGGATTTTAAGAGAGTATGAGAAAAAAGATAAGAGGATTTCTGTTCTTACTCAAAAAAATGGTGGAATATGTATGGCTATGAAAAATGGAGTTGCATTTTCTTCTGGGAAATATATTGCTCGTTGCGATGGAGATGATATAAATGAGCTTAATCGTTATGAACGTCAACTTAAATATTTAAAAGAGAATGATTGTGATTTAGTTGGTTGTTATTTAAAAGCCTTTGGAGATGGAGATGAAAATTATCAGAGAATTATAGATGGAACTAGATCTCCTATTAGAAATTTTAATGAGGCGTTTTCAAGAGCTTATTTTGGAGGAGTTATAACCGGTGGGAGTATTTTTGGAAGAAGTGATGTGTTTAAAAAACTTTCTCCTTTTCATAAGGATTTTGGGGTTATAGAAGATAGGCTTATATATTTGAGTTTTTTTAGAAATGGATATAAGATTGGAATGGTTGAGGAAATTTTATATAATTATAGGGTTCATCATACGAATACTTCATTAAATCCAAAGAATCGTTTAACTATGATGATGAGGCATTTTGAATTATTGTTTTTGTATTTGTTTGATGAAGCACTTAGTAATTATAGAAACATAATTGTAGTTCAGAGAAGAGATGTACTTAGTGTGATTTCCAAAATATTTAAGGAGAGATATGGGGATTTAAATTTAATAGTTGTAGATGAGAATGAGAGTTTAAGATTTTTTGAAAGAGGGATTTTAAATTACAAGGTGAGTGATACATGTGTGTTTCTTTCTCCACAAATTTTTAATGAGGGGAAAGTTATATTAGAATCACTCCAGTATGAGCATTTGAAAAATTTATTTTATTTAATATAATCCTATAGAAAATTCTATAGGATTTTTTCGTTTTTTAGTGAAAAAATTCTATATGGAAAAAAATGTATTAAGAATTTGGATTTATAGAAAAGCTTAACCTAAGTAGTATATCCAATTGTTTTTTATAATATGAATGGAGAATCTTAAAAAAAAATAAAATATATAACAACCTTATTGACTTTCGAATAAAGGGTGTAGTATTATTGTAATGTAATTGTTATTATTTTATAAAAATAATAGTAAAATTCTTCAGAAAGTTTGGGAATGAGGTAGAACATAGCATTTTCAAATTTAAGAATAACAATGTTAAAAAGGACAAGCTTTTATGAAGCTTAGACCTTTATTTAAAAATGTTTGATTTCTGACCAAAACCGAATGTTTTTAATAATTATTTACGACGAAAAAGTAAGACCATTAAGACGTGAAACGAATTTTAAAGATGTATGACTTAAAAGTTATACAGACATAAGTTATTTTAAATTTAAATTAATTAAAATTTTTGGAGGCAAATTATATGAACAAAAAAAGAATAGCTTTAGCTTTAGCAGCTGGACTCTCACTTAATACTCTAGCAGTAACTGTAGCGCCAATTGGTAGACAAGCTGAAATAGCTCATGCAGTTCAATCTTCAGGAAGACTTACAACTCAAGAAGATGAAGCAAGACGTAAGGCGATAAATATAAAACAGTTAGACACAATAGCTACAAATTTAGCAAATGGTGATGTTGAGGTAACTTTTAAAAATATTAAAACAGAAGATATTAAGACAGTTACAGCTACAGAATTTAAGCAAGATAAATTTACAGAAAGAAAAGATATTGATGGAAATAACTTACCAGTAACTCCAACATGGACAAATGGAAAGTTAATATTTAAAGGAATTAAAGAGGCTGGTATATACACAGGAACTGTTACTATAGAGTATAAAACTGGAGATAAAGAAACATATACATTATCTTTGACAAAGAAAGTTTCTGATACATTTGAAATAGAAAAAATAGATGTTACAGCAGGAGCAATAAAAGTTAGTGACGTTAAATTTAATGGACAAGCATTAAAAGATAATGAAACTTTATACTTGGTAGAAAAAGGTGGAAGTGTAACATCAACTACACCAAAAGCTACGTATACATCAGCAAGTGGGGCGGTATTTAATAGTGGAATTAAGTTTGAAGAAGGAAAAGTTTATGAAGTAGTTTATCAATATGCAGGTGGATTACATGAAGTAGCTGCACAAGTTATGCTGGTTAAAGAAGCTCCTAAATTTTCTGCTTATGCTTCAAATAGCACAAGTTTTGAAGCAGATTTAAAATCACAAGTTGAGAGTGATTTTATGGCAAGTGCTACTATATCAGGTACTAAACCGTCGGCTTTAGGAGTAGGTGATTTTACAGTTGATGTAACAGGTGTTGGAACTGTAACTAAGTATAGTCAAACTTATAGTGGTTCTTACTTAGGAGGTGTTGCTATAACTCCATCATTTGATTCAACTGGAGGATTAACAGTTACTCTTGGTACGGCAAGGACTACAGGAGCTAATTTTGTACCAGCTATAAATCTTGGTTATGGGGAAAATACAACTAATAGCACTGGATTAGTTGGTAATTATATAGTAAATGTTGGAAATGGAAATGATGTAAGTTATTTTGATGCTTCATCACATGTTATTGATGTTAAAGCTATGGTTACTGGTACGAAAGCTATACTTAATGTAAATAGTATTAGTACAGATTTTACTAAATTAGATTTAACAGATATTAAGTTATCAGGTTCGGATACTGATAAAATATTAAATTTAAATCATGGATACTCTTCAGTTGGTGTCGAGTTTAAAGTTAAAGATAGTAATTTTGGAGGTAAGAGTTTTGCGGATTGGGAAACTGAAGTTGTGAATTTAGTAACTAGTGCTGTAACTACTAGTGTTAAACCAACTCTTTCAACGATAAATAATACTGCTTCAAATATTGTTTCAATAGTAGTATCAAAGGATGCTTTAGAAGATGTTGTAATAAGTGCGGATTTTGTTAGAACTAGTGAGTCAACAGGAGAGTTAGTGGTAAAGAATGGACAAAAATTATTCCCTGCAAACTTTAATCCGAATGATGTTGTTTCTAAGTTAAATATACCAGGAGCAAAAATCAGTCTAATAGCCGATGGAAGTACGACTGATTTTAGATTCTCAGTTGAGTATAATGGAAATCTTCCTTCAACTATAGATTGGACATTTACAGTTGATAATAAAGATTTAGTAAGTACTGTATCTACTTTTGGTGGAAAGTTAGAAACAGATAAAGGAATGGTTGAGGTTGTTAACTTCGATAAAGCAGTTACGACATCAAATACAAATACAAACACCATTCAAAATCAATTTGAGATTGTAGCAGGTTTTGGAAATGCAGTTCCAAGTGGTGCTACTTTAGGATTTGAAAATCAAAATAATTTAAGAGTTACTTTTAAAGATTTAGGAACTCAAAATAAAACTATAAAAGCTACAGTTGGAAGCGGAAGTAAGTATCAGGGAGTTTATTCAGCTGGTATTTGGGTTACTCAACAGCCAATGGGACTTCAAGTAACTAAAGCAGAATCTACTGAATCAGGAAGAGTAAATCTTACAATTGATGCTTCGTTCTTCAATGTAGATGATTATAAAAATGTAAGTGGAGCAAAAATTGAATATAGAGAAAAAGTTGGTGCGAATGAAACACCAAAAGCTTGGGTAGATTCAAAAGTAGCATTTACAATAACTGGGAATAATAGTGACATAAAAGAAGATGCAATTACTAAGAGTGTTACTGGCCTTACAGCAAACAAAGAGTATGAGTTCAGAGTAATTTATGATTATAAAGATGGCAATGATACAGTTCCTGTAACTTCCAATGTGGTTACAGTAAAAGTTTCTAATAATACAAGTGGTAGCAGTGGAATAGTTTCAGGAGGAAGCGGTTCAACTACGATAGGAACATCAGTTGGATCAACTACAATTACTTCAACTTCAAGCAACACGACTTCTGATTCTGATACAGTTAATATAACTTTACCTTCAGGAGTAAATTATGATTCAACTAAAACTCCAGTTGCTGTTAAGTTTACTTACAAAGGACTTGATGGAAAAACTGTAACTGAAAATAAAGAGCAATATTCAAATGTTGTTGCAAAATTTGAAAATGGAAAAATAGTTGTTGATGGATTAGTTCCAGGAAAAGATTATCCAGAAATTTCTGTTGACTACACAGACAATAATGGAAGAACAAGAACATTAATTCTTAAAGATGTTAAAACCACAACTACAACTGAACTTGAAAAATATTTAGCTGATGTTTATACAACAGTGTTTAAGAGACCAGCTGATGAAGCAGGATACCACTTCCACTTAAATAACTTAAAAGATAAGAAAGTATCTTTAAGAGAATTCTTGAAAAATATGTTAAATGAGAAAGAGTTTAATGAAAATTACAAAACTCCAGAAACTAAAGTTGAAGCTTTATATGCAGCAATCGTAGCTCGTACACCAGACCAAGCTGGAAAAGATTTCTGGGTAAATGAATACAAGAAAGCTGTTACAACTTATGGATCTGAAGCTTTAGCATTACAAGCTATAGTTGATAGAATGGTAAATGAAGCAGAATTAAAAACCCTTGCTGAAAAAATGAACGTTCAATGGTAAAATAATAGCACAAAGAAAATTAATTATTTAATTAAATAACATTTATAAATGTATAAAATTTACATATGACAAAATTCAATTCAAAAACAGAAGAAAACTTATAAGATTTTAACTATGTCGCATAATTTAAATAGAATTTAAATATTGATTAATCAATCACTTCCTAAAAACATTAGAGGGCAGAGTCGGTTCTGACCCTCTATTTCGTTTTTATAAACGCTGTCTTAAGGAAGAAATATCGTAATATATTTTTTAAAGTAATGTATTTAAAATACGAGGCAGAAAATATGAAAAATAAAGAGAAGGTTTTGGAAAAATCTTTAGAAGAAATTACGGCGGTGGAAATTAAAAATCTAAAAACAGAAATTAAATCCGTTAATGAAAATCATATAGTTTTGGGATTTACTATTGAAGATAAAATTGTGGAAACAGTTGAGGGAACATTCAGTTATAAAGAATTTGGAGAAGAGAAGGATTCAGAAAGTTTGCCTGAAAAAGAAGAGTCTAGTGAAGAGGAAATGGGTGGACAAGCACAAGTAGGAGAGGGAGTTACTACATTTACACAAAGTGTTACAGAAACTGTGGATAAATTAAAATTAACTGAAGGAAATAAGAGTAAAAATGAATGGAACTTAAAGGGATTAGATAAGGTTGGATTATATAAAGGAGATGTTAAAGTTTCTATTTATGGAAAAGAGGAAACTTATAAGATAACTTTAAGAAAGATTAATGAAGAGAAAAAGGTAAGTATAGAAGAAATTAAAATAGACAGCAGTGTTTCAAGCGATGTAGAAGTTCAAGAGTCCGTTCAGGTTGATGGTGGTGTAGAGAATAGTGGACAAGAGGCATCACCAGAATCTAAAATTCACACACTAACTCTTTCAAACATTAAAGTTAATAATAAAACATTATTAAATAATGAAATAGTTGAATTAAAATCGGAAAAATATGGAATAATTAAAAAACAAGAGAAGGTGAAAAACTCTAATACTTATGAGTTTGCTATAACTGGAGAACTTGTAGATAAAGAAATTTTTGATGTAATTATAAAGAATAAATCAGAGAAAAAAGAGAAAAGTGAAGATATTCTAGCTACCACTCAAATTATTTTAATAAAGAATGAAATTAAACTTGAAGAGAGTGAAGAAAATCCTAATAAAATAGAAGGAAAACAGGTTTTTAGCTCTTTTAAATCTACAGGGGCAAATACAGGGGAGCTTTCTATTAATGATAAAAGCATACTAACAAAACTTGAACCAAATAGTCAAAAATGGTCAACAATTCTTAAATTAAATTCAGGAAGCGTTCAAAATATAACTTTAAAAAATGAAGATTCTCCTAAGGAAGGCAAAAATGAAGCCCTATTTATTATAATTTTTAATGGAAAAACTCCTATGGGGAAAATAAGTTGGAGTTTTGGAAAATTAAAAGGGGAAACTTATAACCCAATAATTGAAGCTTTAAATTTTGTGAATAATCCTAAGATAGTTAGAAATGGTTCTTCTTTTAGACTTGAAGTTAAGTTTAATGATTTAATTCCAGCTGGTGAAAAAATTGAACTAATTAATGATGGTAAAATAATTGATTCAGAAAAAATTACAATAGATAACTTTAAAACAGGAAATTATATTTTAAAAAGTAATGTTAAAACAGGCAATTATAGGGGAGCTTATGAAGCAGGTATTAATGTAAATATAAATCCTATTGGAATTACTATAAGGGATAATAAACTTAATATTGTAGGAAGTGCAGAGGTTTTAATAGAAACAAGTTTCTTTGATGAGAAAGATAAACAAAATGTTAAAGGAGGATCTCTTAAATATAAGGAAAAGGGTTCTTCAGGAGATTTTATAGAAATTAATCTTTCAAGCGAGGAAGTTAAACAAAAATATTTAGTTAAAAGAGTTGAAGGTTTAAGGGAAGGAATTTATTATTAATTTTTAGCTCAATATTTATGTGTAAATAAAGAAAAGCAGGAAGCAGAGAGCTTAGTTAGAATTTTTTCAAATACAATTGAGATATTAATCCCTAAAAAACAAGATGAAAATAAAAAAGATGAGATTAAAATAGAAGTTGATAAAGAAAATTCAGAACAAATTGAAGATGGAATATCGATAAAAATCCCATCTAATATTTTAATTGATAAGGAAAAAAATATAGAAGCAGGGGTTTTTAAATATAAAGATAAAAATGGAAATATTGTAACTCAATCTAAAGAAGAGTTTTCAAATGTAACTGTAAAATTTGAAGGGGAAAAAATGATAATAGATGGACTTGTTCCAGGAAAAAGATATGAAGAGATAACTGTTGATTACGTTGATAAAGATGGAAAAATCAAATCATTAACTTTAAAAGATATAGTAGTAGAGCCTCAATCTAAATTAGATGAATATCTTCCTAATGTTTATGATTCTGTGTTTTCAAGAGAGGCAGATGAAGCAGGATATCATTATCATTTAGATAGGTTAGAAAGTGGAGAAACTTCTATAAGAGATTTTTTAAGAAGTATAATAGATGGAGAAGAATTTGGTCAAAACAAAGATCTTGGAGAAAAAGTTGATGATTTATATAGTGCTATAGTTGGAAGGGATTCTGATGAAGAAGGAAAAAAGTTCTGGATGGAAGAGTATAACAAAACTTTAAATGAATGCGGTTCAGATAAAGAAGCTTTAAAAATTATTGTAGATAGAATGGTAAATGAAAATGAATTAAAAGAGATTGCAGAAAAACTTGATGTTAAATGGTAAAAATAAAGGTGTAGAAATTTTTCTACACCTTTATTTATTGTAAATAACAGCTACTGCATTTGTTATTTCTCTTTGATATTTATCTGGATCATTCATTAAAAATAATTTATGTTCATTATTTTCAAAGGAAATAGAAGTGGAGCCTCCACCATCTAAGTTTATTGCGTTTACAATTCCTAGAGATTCTAAATGGGAAGCTAATTCATCAAGAGTCATTCCAAGACTTCCATTTGATTCATCAACAGTAAATAAAATAAGTTTATTATCTCTTGTAACTCCAAGAGCACTTCTTGCACGTCTACTATTTATAAGAGAAGGTTCTGCTAAGGAACTATAATAATTGTAGTCCATTTTCTCTCCATTTTTAATTAAGTATTCGTGGCCAGTAAATGCCGTTACAATATCATTTTTAATTGCTTTCTTATTATAAGAATAAATATCAAATCTAAGAGATACTACTGAATTTAAAAATCCATAGGAAATATCATAATAATTATCATCTCCATAAGAGGTAATAAGAAGCTGATTTTTTTCAATTTTTTTAGGAGAATTCATTTCTCCAACCTCAATAACTTTTCCATAAATTTTTTTTCCAGGATAAATACTTCCATCACTATTTGAAAGCTCAATTAACATATATCTAGAAGGAAGTCCTTCATGTGGGTAATAAGTAGACTCTTTATTTATTTTATAAGTAGAAACATTTGTATCGTTGTAAGAGTCTAGTTTGTTTATAGAATTTATATATAAATTATCAAATATACCACTAGAAAAGGAAAGTACTCCATTGATAGTTAAAAAATCAAAATCATAATTTTTGTTTTCATCTATATAAAATACAGGTCTTCTTAAAGATTCATCAGTTGAATCTGTTATGGAATAAATTTCTCCATTAGAAATAGTTGTAAAAAGTGGTTGTCCAGTTCTTAATTGAAAAAATTCTCCGTTAATACCACCAATAATATTTTTACCCTTAAATTGTTTACTATTATTAAGTTGGTTTAACAGAGTATCTTTTGAAGATGATAAATCATCAGGTTTTATTAAAGCGAGGTTTATATTTGGATTTGAAAAATCAAGCTCAATATAGTTTGTTTCTTGATTGTGTCCTGTGTCTTTAAAATTATAAATAGTTCTATGAATAAATGAAATACCATCTTCTAACTCAATTTTGTAATTGTAAGGAGTTGTTTGTGCAAATGTAGTAATCGTAGTAAAAAAAGTCATAATCATAGCTGTAAAAATTATTTTGAAATTATTCTTAAAAATCTTCATGTGTATACTCCAAATTAAATTAAAATATAATCTTGTAGTTATGTTAAAAATTTTTCTAGAAAGTTAGTTCATAAGTCTTTTTAAAAGTGCATTTTTACAATTAAGTTCAAATGTAGAATCAATTTCTTCTAAGGATTCTACATCATTATATTTTTGCTTCAAAGTGTTTAAAATTATTCTATCTGTAAGCTCGGGATTTTTAGGAAGAAGTGGTCCGTGAATGTATGTACCAATTAAATTTTTATATATAACTCCTTCTGTCTTGTCCTCTCCATTATTTCCACAACCAATAACGCAAGTTCCAAGAGGAGTATGATCATTTATGTATGTTTTTCCAGCATGATTTTCAAAACCAACATATGTTTCATTGAAGTTTTCATTTTTAATAACAATATTTCCAATTTTACGTATATCAGAAGAAATGGTTTCAATATTTAAAATACTAAGACCTTCAAGAGTTTTTCCCTCAACAGTTGTATAACTTTTTCCCATTAATTGATACCCTCCACAAATGCAAAGGGTAACACCATCATTTTCAATAAAATCTTTTAACATCTCTTTTTTACTTAAAAGATCTTTCGTAACTAAAGATTGTTCAAAATCTTGTCCACCACCAATAAAAACAATATCCCCTTTATTAAGAGTAGGAGTATCATTTAAGTGAATGTTATTTACATGAACATCAATGCCTCTTTTTTTACATCGATTTTTTATAGCTAAAATATTTCCAATATCTCCATAGGTGTTTAATAAATCAGGATAAAAATGATGAATAGTTATTTCCACTAAAAGTACCTCCTGCTACCAAACCATATCTAAATAGTTTTTATTATATAAAAATTTTCTAAACTCAAGCATACATGTGTAGCTACACAAAATATAAATGGTTTCATTTTCCTTTGACTCTAAATAAGTTAAAATATCTTCATATTTTTCAAAAGCTTGAATAGTTTTATTTTCATCTACAAGGCTAAGTCTTAAAGCCATATCATGTGTTCTAATTCCACCTGTAAAAATATCTTTTATATTAAAATTATTTATCATTTCTAAATTAACATCATATATCCACGAGACGTCTTGGCCATCTGCATAATTATCATTAAGTAAAAATCCCATAGAGAATTCTTGTCCCTTATTAAGAGAGATTGTATTTAATGTTTCATTAAATCCAGCAGGATTTTTAACTAAAAACATTGTAAGGGAATTTGATTTTATTTTAAATTTTTCCTGTCTTCCAAAAACTTTTGAAAAAGATTTTATGGAATCAATTGTTATGTAATCAGGAACGCTACAAATCATACTAATTGTATAAGCACAAAGAACATTGTAAATATTGTAAAGTCCACCTTGATTAATTGTTATAATGTTATTTTTAATTTTTATTATGTTTTCGTTTATGTTACTTTCTAAAATGTCCTCTACTGCAAAGTCAAGCTCTTCTCTTTTAAAATCACATTTACTACATTTAAAATCCCCTAAATGATTATAGGTTATAAAATTGTATTCATAAGGCTCACCACAAAATTTACAATTCTTAGCTTCAACATTTAAATTAACTAAGGATTCTTCATTTTTAAAATTATCAAATCCAAAATAATATTTGTTGTTATAAATTTTTTCAAGAGAACACAAAAGAGGTTCATCTCCATTTAAAACAAGTTTTGCGTTGCTACATAATTTTATTCCTTCTTTAATGTGGTTTAATGTTGTGTAAACTTCACCATATCTATCTAATTGATCTCTAAAAATATTTGTAACTGCAATAATTTTAGGTTCTATATATTTACAAACGTGTTTTAAACTTGCTTCATCAACCTCTATTACACCAATTTTAGAAACTTTTTTGTTGAAACTATAATTTTTTATGTATGTAGTAACTATTCCAGGTAACATATTTGCACCTGTTGAGTTTGAGAAACAGTCTATAAAAGCATTGTTAAATATGTGACTTGTTAGAGCTGTTGTGGTAGTTTTTCCATTTGTTCCAGTTATTAAAATTGTCTCTACATTTTTAGATACATGTTTCAAAATATCTGGACAAATTTTTAGAGCAATTTTTCCTGGAAAAGAGCTTCCTTTGTTTTTAGATTTTAAAACTAAAATAATAAGTTTTGTTACTATAATTGATAAAAATTTTTTCATAAAACTCTAACCTCAAAAAAATTAATAGCTATTGGTAAGTATATCATAATCAAAATAAATATAGTCAACATTTTCATTAAAATCGGATTTTAATTTAGAATTTTTATTAAATTCTTTAAAAATCACATTAAAATCCTCAGGAGAAACTTTTTCTCCGTTTTTATAAAAGGGAAAAAATTTAAATCTTACTTTTTTCAATTTTGAATTTGAAATAAATAAATTAATTTGGTAAATAAAATTAAAATTAGATTCATTTCCTATATATAAAATAGGAATATTTTTTGAAGAAGAAAGAGAGGGAGTTTCATTTAAAACAATAAACAAGGAATCTTTTTTACAAACACTTTTAAGTAAAGAGGGGTTTAAATTATTTTTATCAATTAAAGTAATTGGGATAAAATTATTTTCATTTAGTGCCTTTAAATAACGACTAAGTTCTAATAGATCTTTATTGTTTAAAAGCTTTGGCTTTAAATAGGAAAAAGAGAAATTATCATATTTAAAACATCTATAAAGCTCTTCGTTTAAATATTGGAAAGTTGAATCTTGGGTATTATTTAAAATTAACAGGTTCTTTTTGTTTAAATTTTCTAACAATAATGAAATATCTTCCGTTAATGTTTCGTTTTTTAAATTTAAAATGGAAAAATTCGAAGATATTAAGAGGGGTTTTGTTGTTTCGTTTATTAAATTCTCCTCAAAAATAGTTATGAAATATTCGTTCATTAACTCTGAGGTATCAGTTTTAATAGATGAGTTGTTAACCTTCTTGTTTTGTAGTAAAATATCATATATGTGTTCTTTTGTATTTTCGATGGAGAAAACAATTTTATACATAAAATCTGAAAAGGGATTATTGTATGTAGTTAGAAAAGCACCAAAGATAATAAATGAGATTATTAAAAATTTAATTATGAATTTCATTATAAAATACCCCGTGTAGATAGTTTGTTTAAAAGGAATTTATATTTATTATTCTCAAACTAATATTAAAAATGTAGTTAAAGAGGTTTTTGTATGGGCAAAAAATTTGGAGAGGATAACAAAGATATCCAATTTCATAAATTTGAAAAACTATTAAATAAGAATAAAAACAAAGTTGATTTTTCAAATATGTCTCCTTATGAAATAATTAATCATTTAAGAGATGAAGATATAAGGAAAAATTATAAGGTTCTTCCTTCAAGTAGATTTGTAAAAAAAATGTTTCTCACTTCTTTTGTTGCGATATGTTTAATAGTTGTGTACACCGTAACTGGTAGTGGAGCTAAAATTCAAAAAAATATAAATATATTTGTAAACAAAATAGATGATAAAAGAGAAAGTGAGAAGATAATTAAAAATTCACTAGATTATATAATACAGGGAAATTTTGAAACTTTAATAAATGTTTATAGAGATAGGGCAAATGATTCTTATGACAATCATTTTGAACTAGTTACTATGTTAAATAGCATAAGTAACGTTAAAGAGGCAAAAGATGAATTATTAAAGTTAAAATCAAAAATTGAACAGTCTTCTCTTATAAAAAATCCAAAGGATATGAGACAAAATATTTATAAATTAATTGATGGATTTTTATTAACTAATTCCTTAGATGAGGTTAAAAATGTTTTGGATAGATATAGACAAGCTTTAGGAAATGAAGTTTTGTTTAAAGAGAAGGAAATTGTATATAACCTCGTTTTAGAAAATGAACAAGAGGCCATAAATATATATTCTTCAATTGATTTAAATACTTTAAATGATGAGGAAAGTATTTTAATTTATGGGAAGTTAAGTGTTATATTTGATAAAATTGATAAATCTATTGAAGCATTAGATAAGTTATTATCTTTAAATATAAATAATATGGAAGTATTAGCTTTAATAGAAAATATAATTGCTTATAATAATAGTGAATTTAATCAAATATTAAATTCTTACATTGAACAAAATCCTGAAAATGAAAGATTAAAATTAATAAGAGCAATTGGAAACTCTTCTGATTTATCAAAGACTCAAAATAATATAGAAGATATTGATAGCGTTATAAAAGTTCATTTAAATGATCATCTTCCTAAAATTGTAAAACTTGATATTTTAACAAAAGCATCTAGAAACAATGAAGCTTTAGTAATCGTAAATGAGTTTAAAGGTATTGAAAATAAAACTTACGATATATATTATGCTTTAGCGAAATATTCATTAAACACAAATAGTTTTAATGATGCTCTTAACTATGTAAAAGAGAGCATTTCTTTGAATCCAAATTTTTCTGAGAATTATGATATTTTATTAAGAGGGTTAATTAATGAAAACAAAAGTATAAATATTAATTATTTTTATTTGAAAATGAAATCTTTGGATTTATTAAATACAGATATAGATAAGAATTTTGTAGATATATATATAAATAACCTTAATGATATAAATAATGCTCTTGAAATTTTAAATTTCTCAAATAGAATCTCAAGTTTTGAGGCTAATTTAAAATATAAAATGGCGGAAATTTATATTGATCAAAAAAGATATGAAGAAGCAAAACAAAAACTTTATGAAACAATAGCTCTTGAGGAAAAATCAATTTATTATAGAACTCTTGGAGTATTGCTTGTTCAAATAGGAGAGGTTGAAGATGGAATAAATAATATAAGAAAAGCTTACGCACTAGATCCATCAGATATTTTAAACCTAAATAATGCAGGAGCGTATTATGCAAATATCGAAAAAGATATTCAAAAAGCTTTTTCAAATATAAAGGCGGCTTATGAGGGATTAAACGAAACTTATAATCAATATGAAGCATTTATAATAAGAGAAAATTATTTTAAATTAGAGTCCATATATAATCATGAAACAGGTGAATCAACAACAGATGTAATACCTCAAATAGATTATTTATACTAAAAATTTAGAAAACTTTAGGCTTTAAAACTTTTAAAAAAAGATTAAAGTTTTTTTATTTGTATTGTTAAAATATTTAATGAGGTAATATAATTAGTAGGAATTAGAAAAATATATAGGGGGGAAAGTTTTGGAAATATTATTAATATTAAAATCTATAATTATTGCAATTGTTGAAGGTATAACTGAGTTTTTACCAGTTTCATCAACAGGGCACATGATAATTGTAGATGATATTATAAATTTTTCACAAACAGCGGGAGTTGATTTCGCTAATATGTATGAAGTTGTAATACAACTTGGTGCAATACTTGCCATTATGGTTTTATATAGGAAAAAAATTATAGATTCCATAGTTCATTTAAAAGAGTATGGATTTAAAATGTGGTTTTACATATTTATAGCATTTTTACCATCAGCAGTAGTTGGTGTTTTAATAAATGATTTTATAAAGGGAAAACTTTTTAATACTTTTAGCGTATCTGTTGGTCTTATAGTTGGAGCGATTATTCTTATTTTAGCTGAGAAGTTTTTTTCAAATAGAAACGTTGATTCTCAAACAGACAATATTGAAGATATTAATATGAAGCAAGCTTTTGGAATAGGATGTTTTCAAATTTTATCTTTGTGGCCTGGAATGAGTAGATCTTCTTCTACAATATCTGGTGCGTGGATTTTCGGATGTTCAACAAAACTTGCAGCAGAATTTTCATTCTTCTTAGCAATTCCAACAATGATTGGAGCATCATTTTATGAACTTTTAGGAATGGATTACACAAATTTTACAACAAATCATGGGATAGCTTTAGGAGTTGGGTTTCTAGTCGCATTTCTAGTTGCACTTTTAGTTGTAGATAGTTTTATAAAATTTTTAAAGAGATATCCTATGAAATATTTTGCTTATTATAGAATAGGTATAGCTATTTTACTTATAGTTCTTGTAAGTTTTAATGTTATACGTATTTAATAGATAAATAAAAATATAACATATTTACATAATTAGAGGTTTGTGATAGAATGAAAAATAGTGTACTCAGATGTTTGGGAGGATTACTATGAATCAAGTTAAGAAAATTGCCTTACTTACAGGCGGTGGAGATTGTCCAGGACTTAATGCAGTTATAAGAGCGGTAACTAAGACAGCTATTTTGCAGTATGGATATGATGTTATAGGATATAGATTTGGGTATAGAGGTTTATATAATAATGATTATATAACTTTAGACATTAATACAGTTGATAATATATTACATAAAGGTGGAACAATCCTCTGGAGTTCTAATAAGGATAATTTATTTGATTATACAGTTGAGGAAAACGGAAAAGAAGTCAAAAAAGATGTATCAGATGTTGCTATTGAAAATTTAAAGAAAGAGAACGTTGATGCTATAGTTATAATTGGAGGAGATGGAACATTAACTTCTGCAAGAGATTTTGCACGTAAAGGAGTTAATGTAATAGGAGTTCCAAAAACTATTGATAATGATTTAGGTTCTACTGACTTTACTTTTGGATTTAATACAGCTATAGGTATAGTTACAGAGTGTTTAGATAGATTGCACACCACAGCTGAATCTCATCACAGAATATTAATAGCAGAAGTTATGGGAAGAAATGCAGGATGGATTGCTCTTCACGCAGGAATTGCTGGAGATGCTCATATAATATTAATTCCTGAAATACCTTATGACATTAATAAAGTTGTAGAGAAAATAAATGAAAGAAAAGCAAAAGGATACAAGTATACATTGATAGTTGTATCTGAGGGAGCAAAATCAATTACGGGAGAAACTGTTGTAGCAAAAGTTGTAAAAGATTCTCCAGATCCAATTAGATTTGGAGGAATTGCAAATAAAATCGCTCATGATCTAGAAGAGAAAATAAAAGATCAGGAGATTAGAGCTACAATTCTTGGACACATACAAAGAGGTGGAAATACTTCTACTTATGATAGAGTATTATCTACAAGGTATGGAGCAGCAGCAGCTAAACTTATTCATGATGGAAAGTTTGGAAATATGGTTTGTTTAAAAGGTGATGAAATTTCATATGTATCTCTTGAAGATGTAATTGGTAAAGAGAAGTATGTTGATCCAAATCATGAATTAGTGGAGTTATCTAAGAGAATGGGTGTAGGATTTGGAGATTGATTTAAAACATCGCAAGTATTGCGGTGTTTTATTTTTTATAAGAATAAAATAAAAATAGTTGGGAAAAATATTTTTAGTATTAAATAGAGGAGTTGTATTAAATGAAATTTGTTAGAAAAGTTGCTTTGTTTTCTGTTATGGCATTTTTCTTAAGTGTAATTACTTCATGTATAGGGGGAAATTCTGGTAGTAAAAGTGTGAGTTTATCTACAAGCGAGATATATGACAAGGGAGTAAGTGGAGTTGAACTTCCAATGGTTCAAGAGATAGGTTCTAGTGAAATTAAATCGTTATTTGGATTGAGTGATTCAGATTATACTGAGGCTACTGTTAATATAAGTATGATGAATGTTAAGGCAACTGAAATTGGTATTTTTAAATTTGAAAATAAAGAGCAAGAGGATGCGATTACTAAGGGTATAGATAAAAGAGTAAAAAATTTAGATGCTACTTGGAGTACATATTTACCAGATCAACATGAACTTGTAAAAAATGTTAAAAAGTTTTCTTATGATAATGTAAAAGGATATGTTATAGCAGATGATGCTGATAAGATAATTTCTAACATTGATAAAGCAGTAAA
>JAGHEJ010000060.1 GCA_017889345.1 Clostridiales bacterium
AAATCTTTTACTATAAACTCCAGGTGCTCCATTTAAATAATCAACCATAAGACCACTATCATCACTTAAAACTAAAAAATTACTCTCCCCTCTTTGTTTTAAGAATTTATAAATCTCATTTGCCTTTTTAAATGAATTCTCTTCTATAGTAGCTCCATCTTCCTCAACATCTATAGAAATATTTTCATCTTTAAGAGAATATATTTCATAATTAAAATTCTTACATATATTTTTTATCTCAGTTATTTTGTGATTGTTGTTACTTGCAATAATTAATTTCATTATTCCTCCTATTTAAAAAACGAATCTGATATATCAAAAGGTTTTTCCACATCTTTTCCATCATTTATAAAGTAATTCCCTTTTGAAATTATTTCTCCTATTAAAGAGCATTCTATATTTTGTTTTTCAAATTCTTTTAGCACAATATCTTTTTGATCTTTTTCACAGGTAAAAATTAAATTTCCTGATGAAATCAAATGATAAACATCTTTATTTAAATGCTCACATATTTTTTTAGTTGCATTGTGAATCTTTATTTTATCCTTAAAAATTCTAAATCCATTTTGAGATGAAATACTCATTTCAAACAAAGCTCCCATAAGTCCCCCTTCTGTTACGTCATGCATGGAAGATATTTTGAAATTTTTAAGAATTTCACATTCTTTCTTAATAGAAAGCATCTCACAAAATTTTTCAATTTCTATCTTTTCATCTTCACTTAATAAATTTTGTAATTCTTCTTTAAATTCCTTGTATAAAATTGTAGTTCCTTCTATTCCTAGAGTTTTTGTTAAAAATATTAAATCCCCTTCTTTTGATGTGCTTGTTTTAACAATCTCATTCTTACTACTTGTCCCTATGATTGTTAAAGACACAACTATATCATTTACAACATCAGTAACTTCCGTATGTCCTCCTAAAATTTCAAGATTATGAACAACACATTCAGCATGGATTTGACTCATAACCTCTTTTAAATCCTCAAGAGTTTTATTTTCAGGAAGCAAAATATTTAAAATAATTCCATATCCTCTTCCACCACTTGCGTAAATATCATTTGTATTTATTATTACAGCTAATTTCCCAATATCTTTTGATGTAAATGTTATAGGATCTGAGGAAATAAACATCACATCATCTTTCAAAAATTTTAAATCAATAAGGCAACAATCTTCCCCAATACTTGAGCTAAGTAAAGTTTCTGATTTTTTCACACCAGTATAAGAAGCAATTATTTCCTTTAAATTGCCTAAATCAATTTTTCCTTTCCTCACAATAAACTCACCTCAAAAAAATTATAACATACCACATTCTAAATTCATCAAAAATAACCTACTTAAAAATTACAAAATTTTATTAAAATTATTTGCATTTTAGAAATAGTTTGTTTACAATTAGTCTATATATAGAGGTTTTTATACATACTTAGGAGGATTTACCATGAGTAACTTAAGATACAAAGTTTTATCAACTCTTCCAGTTATTGGAGCTGGCGTATTATTAACATCAACATCTGCAGATGCAATGTTTAAAAGTGCTTTCTCTTATTTTTCAAAGCTAGCTAAAAATTCTTCAACCTCTATGACTTCAAGTTCACTTACAAAACCTCTGACTTCTTCGACACCGGCAAAATTTTTTTATAACTCGAGAGGATGTAAAATACCTATACAAACTTCAAATAATTCATATACACCCTCTTTTCCTAAACCTAGTACAGAGACTGGAAGTTTTTCACCAAAACTTTCTTATACTTCATCTACAACTACTACAGCATCTTCTAGGTCATATGGTGAACTTAATAACATACCACCTCGTATAACTCAGATCATGAATAATATTAAAGCTTCAAATGGTGGTAAGTTACCAAGTGAGTTATCTAAAAATATAGACAAGATTAATTCAATGCAATCACAAATAAAAATTCTTGAAAGCATAAAGGAAAAACAAACCTCTATTCTTGGAATGCTAACTACTTTGGATAATAAGATAAGCTCTAAAACAAATGATTTTACAAAAATTAAAACAAATAGATAAAGCTCAGATTAGACCTTAGACAAAATGTTTTTCATTATTAACAAAATGAACATCTTTTATTGAGGGGGCAAAAAAATGAGTAATTTGAAATGTGAGAAATTTAATATGACTTCAAGTTATAAATTTTTATCGCTTCTACCTTTGGTTACATTTGAACTAGTTTTAGCTTCTCAAATAACACCAGCAGTTATTAAATTTCCTAAACGGATACCAAGATACACTAGATATGATTTAGTAACTGCTCCTTTAACCACAAGGTCTTTAGGTTTTAATACTGTTGATGAGTGTAGGTTGTTAGAAGATTCTAGGTTGAAAAATAAGAGTAAAGATAAATCTTCATCAAGTAAGAAATGTTTAAAAACTGCTAGAAAAATATCTTAAGGACAAAAATTCTTCCTACATATATCAAATCATAAAAATTTTTAAAACAGATAAAAGAGATAATATTTAAAAATCTCTTAGAGTCACTAATGACAAATTTAATCAATAATAAACTACATAATTTAAAAATAGGGAAGGAACTTCAAAATGAATGACTTAAAAAACAAAAATCTTAAGAAGCTTATAAATTCTAAACTTTTATATACTTTACCTTTAGCCGGTGTGGGATTACTAGGTACACAATAAACTTCAAATGCAATGTATAAAAAACAACCAACAACAACTCAACCTTCATCTACTACTAGAAACACATTAGCTACAACAACAGCAACCACATCAACTTCAACTATTACTAGTAGTTCAAGACTATCTACAGGTGCTTTGGGTTCACAATCAAGCTTAGGAGGTAGAGGTACAAGTCCTACTCCACCAAGTCAAAGCTCTGTTTATTATCGCTTATATTTAGAAGATGCTCATAAAAGTAATCAAACAGGTACACAAACTACTTCAAGTTCAGGAGCTAGACCCTCAAGTCCTACTCCATCAACAAGCCCAAAAACTTATACTTCTAGTTTGAGTATAACTTTAGGATCTGGCTCTAAGGCTTCAACATCATCTGCTTCTTCTTCATCAACAAGTGCTTCAGATTCAGATTTAGGAGCTAGACCAAAGACCACTGTTTATAAATCTTTAGATTCAGAAACTAAACCTAAAACCACTCCTGTATCAAATGTATCCGGTCCATATGAAGATCCTGAATTTCTAAGATTTCTTGGTGAATTAGGTGAGGATGATGATCTCCCTAGCTATGGAACCTCAACAACTTCTACTTCTTCATCGACAAGTACTTCAGGTGCAAATTTAGGAGCTAAACCTAAAACTTCTTCATCACTAAGTATTTCGGGTTCAGATTCAGGAAATAGATCTACAAGTCCTACTAAATCATCTAATGTAGAAGAAGAAGATTAATCAAAAAAACAACCAACTAACTTTGGATCTTCAATAGGAGGTTTAGTTGAAAATTCTTTATTTAAAGAACTCTCTAGTAGAATAGAGAAATAACGAATAGCTCCAACTAAGGATATATTAAATAATTTAGAGAAAGATGTATTTAAGCTAAGTAAAGAAACTTTTTATTCTGAATTGCGTAATAGTGTTGGTAATGAATCTTTAACTGAAGAAAAGAAAAAATACATAGAGGCTGCAGCAAATATTTTTAGTGAACAGATAACAGATATGGCAAGAAATGCTTTCAATACTGGAATTAGAAATTTTGAGGACTCAAAACGACCTAGAAGTTTTGATCCTTTTAATCCTCGTATAGCCGCACTAACAATTTCAAATGGTTTTGGTGAGGACGTTAAAATTTCATCAAATCAACAACTCAACAATTCAATTAATATGTACAGCAAAATATTCAGATAAAAACACAATTTCAAAAAAATTTATCAATTCTAAACTTTACAATGAACTATACGTACATTATTTAAAACAGAATTTTTTCAAAAATCAACCGTAAGGAGTAGACTACCATCTGCTCCTTACTCCTTATAAAGAACTTTTTCATCAAAATACGTTTCTAAGTTATATAGATGAATTTTAAAATAATCAAATTTAAAAATTGGAAATTCTTTGAGAAATGCTAACTACAAATTCAATCAATAATAAATCATTTTTAAGATATAAAAGACAAAAGATTTAGAAAAGTAACTTTTAAATTTTAAATTCAACATGTATCTTCACTGATTAAATAATTCAAGTGTATTACATAGAAATCTCTAAAGTTGTGATGACAGATTTAATTAAAATAAATCAAATTAAATAGTTTTCAAACAAATGGAGAAATTTTAAAATGAATAATTCAAAAGATAAAGATCTTAAAAAATTTATTAACTCTAAATTTTTATACGCTTTACCCTTAGTTAGTGTGGGAATGATTTGCACACAACAAAGTGTACATGCAATGTTTCCAAAAAAGCAGCCAACAACAACTCAATCTACAACAGCAACAATTACTACAACCACAACAAGCCCATCAACTTCACCACTAAGTTTACCGTCAAGTGTAAGATCTAGTTCATTAACTACTACTTCAAGTTTAGGAGCTAGACCTAAAACTTCTTCATCAAGTACACCAAGTACTTCAAATTTAAAATCTAGTATATTTAAAATAATCTTTCTTCTCCTCTTTTAACTACTAAAAATTTAGTTGGAGGAAACATAAAGGTAGAGTCAAAAAGTAAATTTGGAAATTTAATGAAAATTTTAGTTAAAAATGCTTTAACAGATATGATGGTTTTAAAAATTAAAACCACAGAAGGTGAAGATGTCTCAGAAAATTTAAGCAATATACTCTATATCTTAAAGAAAGATGTAACTAATCAAAGTAAAGAAGCTTTCACTAATGAAGCCAAAAAACAACTCTCTAGTAGAAATATAGATATAGATGAAGAGATTATAAAATTTTTATCAGAAACTTTCGGTGAATCCTTATCTCTTTCAATTGGCAACTCATTTAATGAAGCTAGACAAAAATTAAGTGTCATAAATACAGATAACTCCTATCGTGATTTAAATTTAATGATGCGTTTATCAAAGAATGTTGAATCTAGTGTTAAATCTTCTTCTTCTTCAAACTTTGAATCTTCAATTAAGAACTTTGTCAGCTCATTTAAATAAAACAATAAATATAGAATCTTTTCAAAAATCAACTGTAATAGGTAGACTATCGTCTGCTCCTATAAGAAACTTATTCATCAAAACAAATTTTTAAATTATCTAATGGAGGTTTAAAATGATTAAATTTAAAAATACGAAAAAAATTATTAATCCTAAATTTTTATACGCTTTACCATTAGCTGGTATGGGATTAATTGGTACATACCAAACTACACATGCAATGTTTAAAAACCCTAGACTTAATATGCCTCTTGTTAAATCTGCAAATGGAAAAGCAATATTCTTACCTAAAACTTACACGGGTAATAACAATCCAGTATCTTACATAATTGAAAATGGTGGAGGATCATCTATCCAAAAAACTAAATTACCAACTCCCCCATCTTCACCAACTACTAAAAATATACCACATTCTCTTATGAATTTAGGAGATGATTTAAATAACTCAACAACTTCAACAAACGTTAGAAATCTTGGAAATTCTCTAAGAAATGCTGGGGATAGATTCAACCAATAATAATAAATCATTTTTAAGGTAAAAGACAAAACATTTAGAAATGGCTTTTAAAATTTTAAATTCAATATGTAAATTAAACAAATCATGTGTATTACATATAAATCTCTAAAGTTGTGATGACAGATTTAATTAAAATAAGTTAAATAGTTTTCAAACAAATGGAGGAATTTTAAAATGAACAATTTAAAAGACAAGAACCTTAAAAAACTTATTAGCTCTAAACTTCTATACGCTTTACCTTTAGCTGGTATGGGATTAATTAGTACACACCAGACTACACATGCAATGTTTACTAAAAAACAGCCAACAACAACTCAACCACCATCTACTTCTAGAAACACATTAACTACAACTACACCAACAACTTCTACTCCTTCAAGATTGTCCACAAGCGCTATAGGTTCAAAAACAAATTTGGGAGCTAGACCTAAAACCACAACTACTACTTCTAGTTTACCATCTTCACCTGTTTCTTCTACTTCTAGTAGCTATGGAGATTCTAAAGAAGAGTTACAAGTGATGAAAACATCTGGAAATTTAGGAAATTCAATAAAGGATTTAGTTAAACAAGCTTTTGAAAGTAAATTATATACTGTATCTTCTTCAAGTAATCAAGATTCAAATGAAATATCAGATAGTTTATCATTTGCCGTAAAAGAGATGAGTTCATCTGCTTTTAGGAAAAAAGTTTATGAATCATCTCATAAAACCGGTAAATTACTAACTCATGAAAATATGAAAAACATAAATGAAGCTTCAGAAGAGTTTGGTGATGCTATATCAAGTGTAATATCTAGTCACATGAAACGTGCAAATTCAAATCTTGAAGATATAAAAATAAACGAGAAAGACTCTAATATAATTTCTGAAAAAGCTAAGAGTATTTCATATGTTCTTGGTGAAGATGTTGAAACTGCAACAAATCACTTACTTGCAACACAAGTTGACAAATTAATTGAATCAAATAAATAAATTACATAATTTTTAAGCTTACAGGAAGGAATTTTTAAATGAATGACACAAAAAACAAAAGACTTAAGAGGCTTATTAACTCTAAATTTATATATACTTTACCTTTAGTAGGGATTGGATTACTGGGCACACATAGAGCTTCAAATGCAATTTTGAATCCTATTAGAAGATTAGCAATAACTCGACCTCAATTTCCTTCCTTGAACATAACAACCTCTCCGAGGTTATTTACAAGTATTTTAAATCAAAGGTATAACCTTGATTCAAGATATAGGTTTATAAATTCTAATGTTCAAACAAATAGGCAAATTGTTTTAAACCAAAGTATACCTAGACCTATACAAATTACCTCTATTTATCAAAAATTAAATTTGAGAAATAGGCCAGAGGTTACCTCTTCAAACCTTAGATTTAATTTAAATTTAAGTTCAAATAGGAATTTTCTAAACCTTACAAATAGACAACCTGATTTAAATCCTATTTATTCTCAGTTATATCTTAAAAATTTAGTTAAACCATCAACAACAAGCACTCGTCCAATTTTAAATTTAAGGTATAAACAACTAGATTTTAATAATACCACTCCAACAAAAAGTACAAAACCAACTGTATCTCCTATTTATTCAAAACTATATCTAGGAGATGTTTATAAAACTTCTAAGACAAGCACTAAACCTAAAACTTTAAATCAAATAAATTTTGGTAATGAAAATGATGATCCAATAACACTTAATGATATGGCATCTGATTTTGAAGCGTCTATAAAATCTTTAAGTGTGAGAGCGTTATCAAGTGAATTACACAATAAAAAAACTAGTGGTTCTCTAAATGAAAATAATTTGGAGAAAACACTAAATAAATTTAAAGACAATATAAAAGTTGAAAGTATAGCTGCTCATAAAGGTATAGCAAAAAGCTCACTTACTTTTAAAAGATTATCCCTAAACAATTCAGGTTTAGATAGTTTAGATGACGCATCAAATAATTTCGGTGAATCTATTTCAAATATGGCAGCTAATTTATTTAAAAATGAAATTTTAAAATTTGAAATTAATAATATAAACTCCTCTAATATTTCAGAGAAAATTAAAACCACTTCAAATAAATTTGGTAATGAAATAGGAAATATCTCTGCTAATGAACTTACAAAATCAGTTAGAGGGTTTATTAATTTACATATAAAAAATTGAAAATAATTTAGTCAATAAAATTACTTCAATAAATCTTGGAAATTATTTTCGAAATGTTGAAGATCGATTTAATCATAATAAATTGTATAATTTTAAAGCTTAAAGGAAGGGACTTTATAATGATAAATAACTCAAAAAATAAAAGACTTAAAAAACTTATTAACTCTAAACTTTTATATACTTTACCTTTAGCTGGCATTGGATTAATTGGCACACAACAAACTACAAATGCAATGTTTAATCCTCCAAAAATACTCCAACTGTTAAACATTTTAATGATGCATCTTCTGCTAGCACTAGTCATGGCTCATTATCCACAACGACTACTACCACAACTACACCGAGATTAAATACAGGTATATCACCTTATAAACCAAGTGGAACTAAAGTCTCTAAACTTGTTTCAATGTTTGAATCTTCTTCTACTACACAACCTTCAAGTTTAAAAACTAAACAAGCACCTACTCCTGATTATAGTTCTCTAGGTGCTAGACCTAAAACTCCTTCAAAAGATACAAAAACAGAATCTACCTATAAATCTACTTTAACTATAAATTTAGGATCAAAAACCTCTACATCTTCTATGGCATCAACTATGCAATCTGAAAGTGAGACAAGCGCTACACCTTCAACATCAACAAGTACTGAACCCATAACAACGCCTAATCCTTGGGTAGACGTTAATTCATTTTTAAATGAATTAAAAATAGATTTACAAGATATTAATCAAAATCAAGAATCAAGAAATACTAAATTTAAATTAAGTTTGGAAAAATCAAAACTAGATATTAAAAAATCACTTGAAAAAAGTTCAATGGCTATAGCAAAAGAGGCTTTATCTGAGCAAAATACAACTTTAAAAAAGAACTAGAAGATATCAAGCAAAATCAATCAAAAATAGCTGAGAAAATTAGTTCAAGTTTTGAAGAAATGAAACAAGATATTCGAGAATCACTTAAAAAAAGTGCAACAACTATATCTGAAGAGGCTTCGTCTATTCAAAAGACAACTTTTAAAAAAGAAATAAAAAATACCCTGCAAAATCAATCAAAAATAGCTGAGAAAATTAATTCAGATTTGGAAAAAACAAAACAAGCTATTCTGGATACAGCTAGGCAAAGTATAGTTCAAGGAACTTTAAACGTCAAACAAGCCATGACGAATACTATACAATCCACTATAAAAGGTAAATCTGAAAATAACAAGTAAGCTCTTTAAAATCCTGACATCAATTTGAATTGCAAATATGATATGTAAATACAATTCTTAGAAATTTTTAAAGAAAGGAACTCTAAAATAAGATGAAAAAATTTAAAAATGTAAAAAAAATTATCAATTCTAAACTTTTATATACTTTCCCTTTAGTTGGTGCAGGATTACTTTCTACATAACAAAGTGCACACGCAATGTTTAATCCTCCTAGAAAACAGCCAACTGTTCAACACTTTAATAGTGCATCTTCTATTAGCACTAGTCGCCCATTAACTTCACCTACTAGTCCATTTAGCTCTAGACGTCCACTTTCTACATCTACTTCTTCTAATCGTCCATTGTCTACACCTAATACTGGAGCTAGTTCACAAACATCTAAAAGTTCTCCATTTAAAACAAGCGGAAGTAAAGTTTCTAGCCTTGTTGCAAGATTTGAATCTCTTTCTAGTTCTTCACCAGATTTAAAATCATCAATTAAATCTCCTCAAAAACTAGATACAAAAAGTTTAGCATCATCTTCAAGTTCAGATACTAAACAAACTCCTACTTATGATCACGGTTATTCTGGTACTAAACCTAAAACTTCTTCACCAGATACAAAAACAAAACCTACTTATAAATCTACTTTAAATATAAATTTAGGCCCTAAAACTACTACTGCTTCATCAACTTCATATTCAAAAGATAGCTCAAAAACTACTACTAAATCTACAAAGGTCGTTGATGATCTAGAGGACATCATACATTCAGCAATAAAGTTTTCAGATGAAGTAGAGGAAATAACTAAAAATGCTTTAAAACGAGAACTATATAACGAACTTGGCATCGCAACTGGTAAAATATCATCAAGATTTAGAACTTTCGACAAAACATTATCTCATTTTGGAGAATCTATAAATTCTATAAGTAGAAACACTTTTAAAGTGGAAGCAAGAAAAGAACTTATTCGTTTCAAAGTACCTTCAAGTAGTAAAATCGAACAAAACCTATATACAGAAGCCAAAAATTTCGGTAATAAAATTGAAAAAATGGCTATTGATAAATTTAAATCTCGAGCTTTAAGTTTCAGTAATGTAAAAGTTAATGAAAAAGATCTTGATACTATTCATAAGCAAATTGAACTCTCTTCTGAACAACTTGGTTCTAGTATTGCAAAAGAAGCTCGTGATGCACTTACATTCTTAGCTCATGACTTCTCTATGAAATCATAATAAAAAGGAGAAATAAAATGACAAAATTTAAAAATCTTAAGAAAACTATTATCAATCCTAAACTTTTATATACTTTCCCTTTAGCTAGCATTGGATTACTTGGAACAAAACAAATTGCAAATGCAATGTTTAATCCTCCAAGAAATACTCCAACTGTTAAACATTTTAATGGTGCATCCTCTACTAGCACTAGTCGCCCATTAACTTCACCTACTAGCCCATTTACTTCTAGACGCCCACTTTATACATCTACTTCTTCTAATCGTCCATTGTCTACACCTAATACTGGAGCTAGTTCACAAACATCTAAAAGTTATCCATTTAAAACAAGTGGAAGTAAAGTTTCTAGCCTTGTTGCAAGATTTGAATCTCTTTCTAGTTCTTCATCAGATTTAAAATCAGGAACTAAATCTTCTCAAAAATTAGATGTATCAGATAAGACATCATCTTCTCCTTCAAGTCCAGATAGTAAACCAACACCCAATCCTGCTGAAAATATAAATTTAGGAGCTAAATCAAAAATATATGCTACTTCCTTAAGTTCAGATTCAAAAAAAACTACTGCTACTTCCACTGAACCTTTGAATCCTAAAAATGACATATCTTTCATTGATGGAATGATTAATTTTAAAAACTCGATAAAAAATTTAACTAGCGGAGGTTTAACTGAAGAGCTAAAACATGAGCTTAATATCATAATTCTTAATAAAATGCCATCAAATAGATCAACTCTTAATCAATCAGTAGATAATGTGCGAAGCATTGCAAATAAATTAGGTAATGATACTTTTAAAACATAAGTAAAAAAAATACTTTCTAACAAAAATATAGTTCTAAGTCCTTCAGATGAGCAAAATCTAAATATTGTATCAAATAATTTTGGTAACTTTATAGGAACTCTATAGGCTACTAAATTCAAAAAGAAAGCTTTAAATTTTAATATGGAAAATTTTAAGAAAGATAATCTTTTATATGTTAACGAAAAAATTAAACTTGATTCAGAACAATTAGGTAATGATACTGGACGTATAGCTGCTTATGAACTTATGGTATCCGTTAATAAATTCTTAAATAAACTCAAATAAATAAAACAATGATTTTTAAGGATGAGATTTACAAAAAGGAAAATTAAAAAGGAAGATTAAGATGAATAGATTTAAAAATTTCAAAAGAATTATTAATTCTAAACTTTTATGTGCTCTCCCTTTAACTGGTGTAGGATTACTTTCTACTCAACAAAGTGTACATGCAATGTTTAATCCTCCAAATAAACAACCAACAGTAAAACATTTTGTTCCAATTACATCTAGTTCTATGTCATCAACAACTACTGCCCCTAGATCTTGGCGTTCACAATTAAATACTACTCCTAGCTCAGGACGTCCATTAACATCAACTAATCATACTCCTTGGCGTTCAACATCAAATTCTTCTACTAGCTATACTTCAAGAACAAATACAAATACTTCACCTACTCCAAGTAGTAATCCAAATAGACAAACAGGAAGTAGGGTTTCTGGCCTTGTTGCAAGATTTGAATCTCTTTCTACTTCATCACCAGCAGAAACTGGGCCAACACCTACTCCTTCAGCATCACACTCAAGAACTACACCAGCACCTAATCCTATTCCTACTTCTGATTATAATCGTTTAGGTGCTAAGCCTAAGTCTTCTTCAAAAACAAATCATACTAGTACTTCTTCAAAAAAAGAAGAATCTACCCTAAGAACTACTGCTCGTAATTTTTCAGATTTTATAAAAGATTCAACTAAGAATGCATTAGAAGAAGAATTATCAAGAGAACTTAATTTTATGCTTACTGAAAATAGAGGTTCTTCTGGGGAAACTATAGATCAAACAGTAACTAATACATGGAAAGTAGTATTTGAAACAAGCAAGGATATTTTTCAATCAGAAATGAAAAAGGAGCTTTCTCTTAGAAACATAGTTCTTAATGAAAGAGGAGAACAAGATTTAATTAAAGCATCAGAAGATTTCAGTAAGTATATGGGAAATACTGCAGCCACTCAGTTAAAAAGGGCAGCTTTAGGTTTTAGGGAAGTAACAGTTACAAATGATAATATTCCTGAAATTATATTAAAAATTGAAAAAGTTTCAGAAAGTTTGGGTGATAACATGGCTTCAAATATTTTCCGTGAATTTTTAACTTCAGCTTTTGATTTTATGGTAAATCATTCTTAAAACAATGATTTTTAAAAATAAGATTTGCAGAAAGGAAAATTAAAATGACAAAATTTAAAAATCTTAAAAAAGTTATTATTAATCCTAGGTTCTTATATACTCTACCTTTAGCTGGTGTAGGATTAATTTCTACACAACAAAGTGCAAATGCAATGTTTAATCCTAGAAATTACAACCCAAGAATTAGATATTTCTATGCAAGTGAAACAAGACACTCTCTTGGGATTATTAATACTAAAACTACACCTACTACTTCACGTATAAACACTAAACCTAGTTCTATAACTAATCCTAACCCAAATACAAAGAGTAGCCCTATAATTTTTTCACATATTTCTTCTAAAATTTCTGATAAGCATAAAGATACTAAAAATCATGTATCTACTCTCAGCATAAACTTAAATCCTAAACCTAAGACTCCTACTACAAAAGAGAACCATGTATCTACTCTCAGTATAAACCTAAATCCTAAACCTAAGACTCCTACTACAAAAGAAAACCATGTATCTACTTTCAGCATAAACCTAAATTCTAAATCTAAGACTCCTGATACTAAACCTGTAACTCCTGAGGTAAAACCTAAACATACATCCACACTTAGTATATCTTTAAATGCTAAAACTAAAACTGATACTAAACCAGAAGTTAAGGCTGATCCTAAACCTTCTGAGTCAGATATTAAAACTAAAACTAACACTAAACCTAGTTATACAAATTTAGGAGGTGGATCTATAATTTTTTCAGGACCTAATCCTAAATCTTCTGATTTAGGTGCTAGACCAAAAACTACTGCACCTAAACCTCCTGATTCAGAAACTAGCCCTAAAATTGATTTAAAACCAGTTACATATATTACTACAGGTTTAGAAGCTAAACGTAAATCATCAACTACTGCAAGCGAAAATAAAAGTGAACCTAAGTTTACTTTTAAGATAGAGCCACCTACTAAACCTCATAGTGAATTTTTAGTTCCAGTTGGAACTCATACAATTAATGGTAGAATAGACGTAAAACCAGATGTGCCACCTGGGCATTATACTCCTCAAAATTCAAAATTCCTAGATATGTTAAGAGCTAGATTTAAACCTGTTTCTCAAAGTGCACCTGATAATTATACTACACAACCAAATCAATCAAATGAAAAAACATCAAATAATTCAGCTCAACAAATTAAAGCTTCAACTTCAAATGCTTTACAAAATAAAAATCCACAAGTAGAACCAGATATAACTCCTATATACGATTCACCACCAGAAAAAATAGTTAAAAAAGTATCAAATAAATTTGGAGAAGAAATACAAGATTTAAGTAAATCCACTTTAAAAAGTGAACTTAAAAATCAAAATAAGAATAATGAACCTTTTCTTAAAGAAACCATAAAGTTTAAAACAAAAGTAACCAAACTAAGTAAAAAGACTTTAAAAAATCAAATTGATAAACATCTTTCTAACAGAATTTTTAAAGAAAATGCAAAAATAGAAAAGGCTTCAGAAGATTTTGGAAATGTTATGGGAAATATAGCCTATGCTAATTTAGAGTCATATTTAGAAAATAATAATAAAAAAGGTAAAAGCTCTAAAGAAATTAAATCTTTATCAAAAAATTTTGGTAAATATGTAGGAAGCATAGCTTCTAGCGAATTATCTGTTCGACTTTTAAACTTAGATGATTTACTTAAATAAAACTATAACTTTAAAAAGCAACTGACAGAAAGGATTGATATAAATTGAATAATTTAACCATGAAAAATGGAGCTAGAATTTTTAATTATAAATTTTTATCAACTTTATCTTTAATAAGTTTGGGAATAGTTATTACTTCTGAAATTGGACATGCTCTTGTTAGACCTCTTGGTAATAGTTTCCCTGCTTCAAAATAAAAATTTTTCTATGGAAACAATGGTATAAGAATTCCAATTACTTCACAGTCATCTATAAATTCTGGAGGTAATAATTCAAAACTGTCTACAAATCCTAAACCTACACCTCCTCCAGTACCTAAGAGAAGTAGTTCAATAGTATTTATGAAGAATTTCAATAAATCATTGATAGATTCAAGTACCTATTCTGATACAAAAATTTCTTCGAAAACTAAAGAGCATAAATCTTCTTATGCTCTCCCTATTTATAAGGAATCTATTGAAGGTCTTACAGAAATTATAGAAACAAAGAGACATGCTTATAAAACAGCTAACAAAATGTTTGATATTGTTTTACGCCAATTAAATAATACAACTAAATAACTAGATTTTTGAAATTCATACATAATAGGTAATTTATAAATAAAGGACGTAATGAAAATGAAGACTTTAAAATTTAAAAATCTTTCTATTTATAAAACTTTATCTACATTATCTTTAATGGGAGTTAATTTAGGTTTAATGGGACAAACGGGAATTGCAATGGTCAGACCTTTGGCCATTTCACCTCCTTCAACTACTAATACTAAATTTTTCTATGGAAGTGGAGGTGCTAAAATTCCAATAAATACATCAACAACTACACCTTCTAACAAAACTAGTACTCAATCTACTTTGCCTACTACTAAAAATGATTCTAATAAATTCTTTTATAGAAGTGGTGCTAGAGTTCCTATTTTTGAAACAAAAAAAATTACTTCATCACCTATAAAAAATGAATCTTTAATAGGAAATAAAAATGATGATATTGAATCTTCTACATATAATCCTCAACCTTTATCTCCTAATATAACTTATATAAAAATTGTTTCATCTAAATACAAAAAACCTACTGAAAATTTTGAAGTTACATTGGAAAAAATGTATGTTGATTTAAACAGTCTAAAAAACAAACCCATGTAAATGATGAAACTAGCTCAAATTTACCACCAGTTACTCTAGGTCCAGAAAAACCAGAAGAAGATTTATTTATAGCTGTTAGAGTACCTGTAATACCTGTTTCAAATACATATTTACCTACATATCGTCCAAGACTTCCAAAAATACCTGAATAACACACAATAATTTATAGAAAGGATGGGTTAAACTTGAAAGCACGAAAGATTATTAGAAATCCAAATTATAAATTTTTATCTGCTTTACCTTTAATTGGTATTGGAATATGTTTCTCTCAACAAAGTGGAAAGGCAATGGTTAGACGTTTTGCTACTTCAATTACTTCAAATACTGCTAGACTTTTATATGGAAATATGAGTAATAAAATTCCAAGAAATACACCAATAACTACAACTCCTAGTAGAATCACTAATTCATCTACTCTACCTAGTAACAATATATCTAACCAAATTTTTTATAAAAATACTAAATTACCGGCATTTTCATCAACAGGTAATAATTCTAAAAATGTACAAACACTTGGAAGAGCAATTTTACCTAGAACTAGTAAAATTTTATCTGATTATTTGAATAGTTCAAACACTTCTTCATTCCAAATATCTTCATCAACAGTTGGTAACACTGAAAATGTACAAACATCTAAAACAGCAAGTTTACCTAAAACTAATAAATCTTCACCTGATCATATAGATACCCCAAATGTTTCTTCAAATATTTCAGTATCTAAATCAAATTTAGAATCCAAAACTAACCTAACTCCTTTGCTTAATATGAATCAGAGTTATTATAAATTATATTTTGAAAATGATGATACAAATACTACATCAAATAATATCATTAATACTCATAACCAAAGTGCTAAAAATATGGCATCAGGAAATAACCACTTAAATAATTCTTTAGATTCTAATAAGAATGATGAAAATTTAAGTTTAATTCAAAATATTAAGTCAAAAAATTCTCAAGATAAAGCTATGGAATTCTTTATTCTAAGTCATTTTAAATCAAATCTTAACGGAAAATATAAAAATATAACTTTTACCTATCAAGGTAAATCAATAGATAATTGGTTATCTTCCCATTTAAAGTCTATTGATTCTAAAAAAGAATAACTTAACTTTAAAAAACGTAAATACAAAAGTGGAACTAAACTAAAGAACAAAATTATATTTTTATTTTTTAAAAGTAACTGTACTACATATTTCAAAAAAATACTCAAATAACAACAATTTATATAAAGGACGTGTTAACTTTGAAAACAAGAAAAATTAATAGAAACCTAAATTACAAATTTTTATCTGCTTTACCTTTAATTGGTATTCGAGTATTTTTACCTCAACAAAGTGGAAAGGCAATGATTAGACGTTTTGCTACTTCAATTACTACAAATACTACTAAATTTTTCTACACAAGCAACGGTACTAGAATTCCAATAAACAAACCATCAACTACAACTCTTAGTAAAACTACTATTACATCTACTACACCTAGCAGTAATACAACTAACAATAAAACTGGTACTAAATTCCCATTATTTTCATCAACAGGTAATAATTCTAAAAACGTACAAGCATCTCAAAAAGCAAGTTCACCTAAAACTAATAAATCTTCATTAGTAACCAATACTTCTACTAACTCCACTAGCATCGATCATAAACAATCTACTTCTAGTAATGACCCTACGTCTAATCAAAATACTAAACCTAAAATGGACGTATCTTCTATAGAAAATAATACTTTAGATTCCAATAAAGATAATGAAGATTCAAGTTTAGTTCCAAATGTTAAGTCAGCTATTAATTCAGCAAATAATCTAGTTAGAGCTGCAGAACTTGTACTAAACCAGGATATAAAATTCTTTTCAATTTTAAGATAACATGCTGAGGAAATTAATAAAATAGTTCAAAACATGATTAAAAAATAAACTTACTTTTAGAAAGGATAATTTAAATTGAAAAATTTTAGATGCAAAGTCATAACTAAACTAAATAGCAAAATTGTATCTTTTATTTCTCTAATTAGTTTTGGATTAATCTGTAAATCAGATATATCAGAAGCAATGATTCCAACTCCAACAAATAGTGTTTTTAGACTTTTTTCTCGAATGACAACTTCTATAGGTAGATTTTTTAGAAGTTCTAAATCTAATCAGCCTAAAACTCATAAAATTTCAAAATCTTTTGATAGTTCATTTTCTAAAAAATCTGTATTATCAACAACTTTTGATACTCCTGAATCTAATAAAACATCTAAAATTAAACTTACAAAATTTTCGGATAATTCAACTGGAAAATCTTCTACATCAATTTCAAATGATGATGTCTTACATAAAACTAAAGGAAATAGAAAGAATTTTTATGAAGTAGACCAATCTTATTCTACTAGTGAACCTTCTACTCCTACAAATACTCCACCTACTCCAAGAAGAAGTAGACAGGCAGTTTCTCCTTCTCCATCATTAATTATTAGAAATTTTGAAGCATCATTAAGACGTAGAGATGAAGAGTTTAACAAAATGTTTGAACAAAATATGAAACTTAAAAAAGAAGATTTTAAAGGATCACAGGAAATTTTAAAAAATATTCGTAAGGAAGTTAATATTAAATTTTTAGGTCATAGTAGTAAACCATAAAAATTTCATTTTAAAATTAATATTTAAGCAATAATAAAATTTTCACCTCATAATATACTTATGAGGTGATTTTTTATGGATCAAAATCATTTAGGGAAATTTTTAAAATTAAGTTCTCTAGAATCTCCAACTATTGAATATCAATTGTTTAATTTTGGGAAAGAAAGCCTTAAACAAATTTTTTTAAATTCAAAATGTGGAGAAATTATAAATGGAAAGGAATTTAAAGATAAGCCTTCAAATTCAAATCTTGTTGGAACTAAACATATTTATCCCCTTTCTTGTTTATACAAAAAAGCAAAACCAAAAATAAATCCTTCAAATAACATTTATCATTGGAAAGAAGATAAGATTAAAAAAGAAGTGAACATACTTAGTAATGCGTATATGTCCCTCTCTTTATTAACTCTTGCTGACTACTACAATGAAATCATAAAAGATGAGAAAACAAGAAAAGAAATTGTAAAATTCTATGTATCAAGCGTAAAATGTCAATTAAACTTTTATGTAAATAATTTTAGAAATGAACTTGGACTATTTGTTGATAAAAGTTTAAAAGATGATGACTCTGATAAAAAACATAAAAAGGAAAATTCTTCTATACAATTTGAATCCTTTGATGATTCTTTTGATTTTCCTGCTCAAGCATACTTAATGATATCATTTTTAAAATGCTCAAATATGCTTAAAGATACAAGCCCTTATAAAATACCTTTCTTAAATTTTTCCGAAGAAATTGAAAAAATGTTCTTAGACTTTAAAGATAATATACTTAAGAGTAAAACTAATACACTTATAGAACTTATACAAGCCTTTCAAATTTATATTTCCTTAAAACAAGATTTAAATATCAATCTTTTAAATTTAACTTTAGATATTTTAGAAATTTTATCTTCTAAAAATGTTCTTTCTTATATGTGGACTTACGATAAAATTATTTTATATAAAACTCTTTTAAGTTTAAAAAGCCAGTTAAATCATTTTAATGAATATACAAAAGATATATATAATTCAATTTGTGAATACCTTTGGGAAATTGAAGAGTTCTTCTCATTAAAAAATATCAATAAAAATGAAATAATTAACGCCTATGACTTAATTTCATACCAAATTTATACTTTAAATGTTAATAAAGAAGAAGCTCATGATTTTTACAATAACGTTTTACTTCCTTCAAAAATATTTTCATGTTTCCCAAACATTCCTAAAAAATATGAGGGAGAAAAATATTTTAAATTCGATCATAATGAAAAATACTTAATTCCAGATAAATTTTTTAAACCTCATTCATATAAAACTATGGACGAAATAAGCCTTACTCCCATAATATGTAAAGATGTTTATTACTCAAGTGATAAACACAAATTCTCAAAACCAAAAATTAAATTTAATTCACTATTGAACATGAGATTAATATTCTTTATTCTTCACAATTTAAAAAATATAATAATAAAGACAATGAAGTAAGCATTAGCTTACCCATTGTCTTTTTTGTTTTAAAAGTTATCTTGTCTTAATTGATAGAATCCTTGAGGATATTCACAAACAGGACAAACTTGAGGTGCACTCTCTTCAAAAACTAAGAATCCACAACTTCTACATTGCCACATAACTTTCTTACATCTTTTAAATACTCTATCATTTAAAATATTTTCTAGCAGTGTATTATATCTATCACTATGTGCCTTTTCAATTTGTGCAACAAGTTTAAATTTTTCAGCTATTTCAGGAAATCCTTCTCTTCTTGCAGTATTAGAAAAATCTATATACATATCTGTCGCTTCATATGTTTCAAGTTTAGAAGATTGTTTTAAATTATTTTCAGTATTAAAAATTTGTCCTAAATATTCATACCAAATTTCTGCATGCTCTTTTTCATTTAAAGAAGTTTCTTCAAATATCGATGCTATTTGCTCATACTCTTCATCTCTTGCAATATTTGCAAAAATTTCATATCTAACTCTAGCTTCGCATTCTCCAGCAAAAGCTTCCCATAAATTTTTCTCAGTTTGAGTACCACTAATACCTTTTTTTAATACTTTATTTTTCATAAAATATGACTCCTAAATATTTCTATATCCACATCTATTTTATGAGTTAATATCTTATTATGTTAATTTAGTTAACAAGTTTATTATAAATTTTTTCAAATGTTGAGTATAATTTATTTACAAAATATCCAATACATAAAGTATTAAAAATACTCCCTAATCCAATTGGGGCAAGCATAACTATGGAAATTATTGCAAAGAAACTATCTATACGTATTTTAGCCCTAAAAATAGATAAATTATAATTATTAGAAACAGTCATAAGAAGTAAATCATTTGGATGTGGAGGAAATTTAGGTTGAAGATAAATAGACACTCCAACAGATAAAATAAACACTCCAACTAAAAATGTAAGAATCTTAAAAATAAAACCTTTTATATATAAAGTTGGTATTATAGCTATCCATAAATCAAGGAAAAATCCTAATACAAATGATGTAATAATGCACTCAAATCTATCAAAAAACCTTCTCTTTTCTATAACATTAGCTACGACCACAACAAAAATACCTAAAGCAATACTACTTAATGCCACAGGTATTTTTAACATTTCATTTAATTTAATAAGTATAGCGTCTGAAAAAGCAAGACCAAGGTTTGATAGAGATATTATTCGAATTCCTAAAGTTAAAAAAATCATACCAATTAAAAAATAAGCTATCTTTTTTACCTTTAAATTACTTTTCAAAATCTCACCTAGTACCTTTCCAAAAATATGTTACTATATGTAAAATGTATTTGCAAATATTTTAATATTTATGAAACTAAATTATATTAATATATTTAAATTCTAATTATTTTTTGTTAATATGGTGTAAAAGATAAATTTTTTAAAAGGGTTGAATTAAAATGAAAAATAATATGCGTGCTTATATTTGGGGATCAATTTTCTTAATGTTACTTATGCTTTGTAATAAAAATACTTATGTTAATGTTCAAGTTTATAAGTTCAAAGGAGACAAGCCTGAAAAAGATCACCCTAAAAAAGATAAACTTGAAAATAAAGAATAATTTCCATACAAAAATTAAAAGATTAAAAGAAGGTAAAATTTATATACCTTCTTTTTTAAATAAATTTATATAAACAAAAGGAGATTATAATGAAATATTTTGTTATAGAAAGCATTTTGAAAAACCCTGATATAATAAACGATAATATAATGAAAGATCATATAAACTATACTCAAAAAGCAATAAGCGAAAATCTTATATTAATTTCTGGTCTAAAATCCGATATGAACGGTTCAATATTTATAATGAAATCAAACTCTATAAACGATATAGAAAATTATTTAAATAATGAACCTTTTAAAAAATACAATATACAAGATTATAAAATCACAGAATTTTCCCCTCATTATTTCAATTCATCAAATAAATGGTTCATAAATGAAAATAAAGAAGAACAATAAATATTCTTCTTTATTTATACACATCTATCATCAATCCTTGAATTTCATCAATTGTTGTTAAAATAGAAATATTATCCTTCTCTCCTCCTAAAATTTTATCCGTAAGCTCCTTTAACTTCTCATCGATAGTTTCAACTGTTAAATAATAACGTGAATAAAATACATCAGAACATTTCTCAACTTCATATATATCATCCATTACTTTTCTTAAATACTCTTTTACAAGTTTTTTGTATTCAACAACATCATTGTGAGTTTTTGTTGAAACAATTTGAGTTCCTTTCTTCTTAATAGATTCCAATAAATCTTTTAAATCTTTTTTAGATTGATTAAGTAAACTATTTGTAAGCTCACTTGAGAAACTATCAACCTTCTGCTTATCATTTTTCTTCGTTAAAGGGAAACTATTTATATCCTTATAATCAACTCCAGATATTTTCATATGTATTTTACCTCACAAAATTTTTACATTTGTATATAGGATTATCTATTTTAGGATTATATATTAATTATTTTTTATAAACTTTGAAAAAATGTACAGAATAAACTTATTATAATATTCTAAAATAGGAGGTCTTAATATGTGGCATACCAAAACAAGTGAAGATGTAATAAAAGAATTAAGTTCACATAGTGAAAAAGGTTTATCTAGTAGCGACGCTTCCTCTTTACTTAACAAATATGGAAAAAACTCAATAAACAAATCCTCTAAAAAAAGCATTTTTAAAATGATCTTCGAGCAAATAAACAATATTCTCGTATATATTTTAATTATTGCTGCCATTTTATCTTTCTTCTTAGGAGAGCCAAAGGAAGCAATAATTATTCTCTTAGTAATTGTTCTTAACGCATCTATTGGAATAATTCAAGAATCTAAAGCCGAAAAATCTCTAGAAGCATTAAAAAGTCTATCTTCTCCTAAAGCAATTGTTATAAGAGATGGTGAAACAATTGAAATTAATTCAGAAGATTTAGTTGTTGGAGATATTGTAGTTCTTGAAACTGGAAGAATTGTTCCAGCAGATTTAAGACTTATTGAAAGCGTAAATCTTAAAGTTGATGAATCAACTTTAACTGGAGAATCTATTCCTATTGAGAAAAACTCAAAGGATGTATATTCTGATAAAAGCCTTCCCCTTGGAGATAGGAAAAATATGTTGTTCATGTCAACGCTTGTTATATATGGACGTGGAACTGGAATAGTTGTTGAAACAGGAATGAACACAGAAATTGGAAAAATTGCCTCTTACCTTGAGGACTCTAAAACAGAACTTACCCCTCTTCAAAAAAAGCTAGATGTATTAGGAAAAAACTTAGGAATTCTTACAATCATAATAAGCGTAATCATAATAATTGTTGGATATCTCCAGGGAACTAAATTCTTTGAAATATTTTTAACCTCAATCTCCCTAGCTGTTGCTGCAATTCCTGAAGGGCTTACTGCAATAGTTGCAATAGTTCTTGCAATCGGAGTTCAAAGAATGATAAAGAAAAACGCAATAGTTAGAAAACTTTCGGCTGTTGAAACTCTTGGCTCTGTAAATATAATTTGTTCAGATAAAACTGGTACTCTTACCCTTAATAAAATGACCGTAGTTAAATTTTTCTCAAATAATTCTCTTCTTAACTCAAAAGATTTTAACTACGATGATGAAACAAATAAACTTTTAATTCAAAATATGGTTTTATGTAATGATGCAACATTTTCTAAAACTTCAAAAACAGGAGATCCAACTGAAATTGCACTTCTTGAATTTGCATATCCCTATAAAACTGAAAAATTTAATAGAATAAGAGAAATTCCCTTTGATTCAGATAGTAAGCTTATGATAACTGTTAATAACATTCACGATAAATTTTACGGATTTACAAAAGGAGCTGTTGATAATTTAATTTCTCTTTGTAATAAAATTTCTATAAACGGTAAAATTATGGATTTAACTGATGAAATGAGAAAAAATATTTTATCAAGTGCAGAAGATATGGCAAATAACGCTCTTAGAACTCTTGGATTTGCTTATAAAGAAATAGTTCATCTAAGAGAAGAAGAATTTAGATGTGATTTAATATTTTTAGGAATGGTTGGAATGATTGACCCTCCTCGTGAAGAAGTTAAACACTCCATAGAAGTTGCTAAAACTTCTGGAATTAAAACAATTATGATTACGGGAGATCATAAAAATACCGCTTTTGCTATTGGTAAGGATTTAAAAATCGCACAATCAATTGATGAAGTAATGCTTGGAAAAGAAATAGACGAATTGTCTGAAGAAGAATTTAAAGAAAAGATTAAAAATATTTGTATATTTGCAAGGGTTTCTCCTGAACATAAAGTTAAAATTGTTAAAGCTTTAAAATCCTTAGGAAATATCGTTTCTATGACAGGAGATGGAGTAAATGACGCACCATCTTTAAAAATGGCTGATGTTGGTATCGCAATGGGAATAACTGGAACTGATGTGTCTAAAAATGCTTCTGACATAATCCTTACAGACGATAACTTTAAAACAATAATAATAGCAGTTGAAGAAGGAAGAAATATATTTAAAAACATTAAAAAATCTATTATATTTCTTCTAACATGTAACTTAGGAGAAGTTCTTACAGTATTTTTATCAATATTATTTAGATTTCCAGTACCTCTAAACCCAACTCACCTTTTATGGATAAACCTAATTACAGACTCTCTTCCTGCTCTTAGTCTTGGAGTTGATACTCCTGATAAAGATGTAATGAATGAAAAACCTAAAAAAGTAACAGAAAACATTATTTCAAAATCTAATATAATTAGTTTATTAATTGGAGGAATTTTAATAGGAATCGTAAGTATTTCCTCATTTTTAATTGGATATAGAAAAGTAGATATAATATACGGTCAAACAATGGCATTTATTGTTCTTTCATTTTCCCAATTATTCTTATCTCTCAGTATGAGATCTGAAACTAAAGCATTATTTAGAATTGGATTTTTCACAAATATGAAACTTGTTTATTCAATTACTTTAGGAATTATAATTCAAATAATTCTCGTAACTATTCCTGTATTTAGTGGATTCTTTAATGTTGTTAATTTAAATAGAAGTGAATGGATTATATCAATAATACTTTCAATAATTCCATTTATTTTAAATGAATTTATAAAACTATTTAGACAAAAAAAATAAAGAGAATAGCTTAAGACTATTCTCTTTATTTTTAAATATTTCCTGTATTTGTTTCACTCGTACTATTTGTATTTTGATTGTTCATAGGTAATTCTTGAGGTCTTTGTCCTTTTTGTCCTCTTCCTCCCATTCCCATTTCTTTAGTAATATTTGTAGTAACTATATTCTCTAATGTTAATTCAACAACATCATTACCTGTTTGAAGTTTATAATTTTCATTTTGCTTTAAATCAGGTGAAGAAACAACAACAGCTGAATATCCTTTAGGTGGATTATCCCATGATACAACTACATTTCCCGAATTATCAATAAGTTTTACGGCATTGTTCTCTGCTCCTTTAGCATTTACACTATAAGAAATGCTATGCTGAGTTGACTCCGAACCAAATGATTGATTCATTCCAATTCCTCCAACAGCTACAACAGTTCCCCCTTCAACTTTAGCTCCTCCATTATAATCTAATGCTCCATCACCTCTATTAGAAGATGCTGATACAAATAATTTTCCTCCAGTAACTAAAAAACTTCCATTTGAGTCAACTCCATCTCCTGAAGCGTCAATCTCTATATTCCCTCTAGTTATTTTTACATAAGAATCAATATCATTAATCATTCCATTATCTGTATTTGGTCTTCCTATTTTATCTGTTGGCATTGAAGTCACGTCATTTGATGGAACTGGTGCAACACTTGCCTCATCTGTTACACCTGATATAACCTCTACAGTGTTTGGACTAGCCGAATTTATACCATCATCACTAGAAACAACTTTTACATCTCCTCCATTTACTACAACTTTATATCCTTCAAGACCTTCATAAGATTCTTCTATATTTATATTTCCTCCATTTATTACAAGATCTTTATCTGCATGGAATCCATCATCTTGAGTATTTATATTAAAATTACCATTATCTATAACTATACTTCCACTTGTATGAAGTGCATCATCTACTGTATTTAAATTAAATTCCCCACCGTTAATATAAATATTTCCTTTTTCTGATTCCTCTAAATTCTCACTCTTTATTCCTTTTCCTTGAGATTCTATATTAAATACTCCCCCATATATTTTAACAGCATCTTTACCTGATAAAGCTTGAGAAACAGAGTTTATATTAAATGTTCCTCCTACTATGTTTAAATCATTTTTTGAAACTATTCCATGTTTATAATTAGCATTAACATTTAAAGTACCTTCACCATTTATAGTAAGATCATCTTTACTAAAAATAACTCCATCTATATTATTTTCATCTATATTTTCATAAGCGCTTCCTCCACTTAATGTATTTACAGTACCACTTGGCATAGTTAAAATTAATTTATCTGCATTTTTAACATATATAGCAGCACTAGTTTCTGAATGAATATTCACATTTTCTAATACAATTCTAACATCATCTGTATCTGCTGCATTAATAATTATTTGACCATTATTTAAATTCCCACTTAATACATAAGTACCAGCACCAGTAATTGTAACTGTAGAATTATTTACTTTAGCCCCTTCCCCTTGAACACTTATAGTATCAACATTTAATGTAATTATGGTAGAAGCATTTTTATCATAATTCACTTCCTTATCTATGGTCTTAATCTCCTTATCAATTATAGAGGAGGATAATTCTCTATTAAAATCAATCTCCTCCAAAGAAACATTGTTCATTCCTGGAACTGGTTGAGCAATACTATTAGTAGTATTTGTACATGAATTCAATCAAAATAAACACATAACTGAAATAACAGCACCTAAAAATTTTTTATATTTATCTCTTTTCATTATTATAACTCCTCCTTAGAAGATGAAACTCTTCCACAAAGTATTTCTAAATTTCCATTACGACACCTTAAGTCATCTATCATTTGCTTTTCTTGAACAACATTTTTAACAGTGATTCTGTATTCTAATCTAAATAAACTTCCCATATTCATCGTCCTTACCTGTACAAGCTCCCATTTTCTTAAATATTTTTCAAATACATCTTCAAATATACTTCCATAATCTAAAGACTCTGGTATTGTAATTCTTAATGATTTCTCAGAAGAATTTGAATCACCAAAACTACTTAAATTTAACACTATACTTGATATTCCCATTACTATCACGAAAAATATTGCTACACCAATATATCCCATTCCTGTTGCAAGACCAACTGCCATAGCTAAAAATATACTTACTATTTCTTTAGCTGTACCTGGTGCAGACCTAAAACGAACTAAAGAAAATGCTCCAGTAACTGCAACTCCAGCACCTAAATTTCCATTAACAAGCATAATAACCATTTGTACAATAGCAGGCATTAATGCTAAAGTTATAACAAATCCTTTATTATAAACACTCCTAAACATATAAATAAGTGATATAACTACACCTAACCCCAATGCCGTAAACATACAAATCATAAATTCTTTAACTGAAATTGAGCTCGTCGTTCCTGTAGCTAAAATTGACGCAAATAATGAATCTAACAATTTCTTCTCCTCCTATTTTTAATAACTTCTAACAAGCAAAAATTTCTCTTTCATAACTTTCTTCAGTATTAACCATATCTATATATCCCTGTTGCATTTTATAAGCAATTCCATATTTTGAAAATGATCTAGGATAAATTTCCAAACTATTTAAAGCATCACACAACCAAAACGGCATTCCTCCAGCAATTTTTACTTCCATTAAATACTCATTTTTATTAATTATTGGATTACCCCAAGATCCTTTCTTTAAATCAAGTGCTATATCTCTCCATAAAATATTTTCATCAAAAGTAATTCTAATCTCTGAATCTTCTACTCCATACATTGCAGTTCGTTCATAAGAAATATACATACTAGGTCTTATTGTCTTGTAATAATTTATAAACCAATCTATTTCATGTAAAACTTGACTTTCAAATGATGGATACTCTCCACGATACAAATAATTTTCTGCTTCAGAAATAAGCATATTTTCTCTTCTCTTATATACAACTCCATCATATTTTTTCTTAAGTTCCACAAACACTGTGCTCTTACTATTTGGAATATTATAACTTCTCATTCTTAATTTTTCTTTATAAACAGGTTTATCAAGAGAATATCTTATAAGTCTTGAATCTTCTGTATCAAAATATATATTACAAATAGTAACTTTACCGTACTCATCAAATTTCATCTTATCTTCAATCTTCTCTAGAAATTTATGATATTTATTCTCATCTAAAAGATATTTTTTTTCATATCTTTGAAAAGTTGATTTAATTTTTCCCATGTTTCTCTCCTCCTTATATAAACAACCCTCTTCTTTATGTAAACAAATATATATACTCAACCTTAAATTAACTTTAAACTTTAAATTTTTCCAAAAAAAATTTCAAATTCACCACAAGTGAATTTGAAACCTATTTTCTCTTATCTAAATTTTGAGGTAACAAAAATCTAAAACAAACTTGATTTCCATTTCCATTAGCAGTTATCTTACCTTTATGTGCCTTTACAATTGATTCAGCTATTGATAATCCAATACCATAACCCCCACCTTCTCTTGAACGAGAATTATCTAATCTATAAAACCTATCAAAAAGATACTTTAAATCACCTTGTAAATATTCTTCACAAGTATTTGAAATTGAAAATTCTACCTTACTATCTTTTTTTCCAAAAAATATTTCTATCTTTCCACCATATGGTGTATACTTTACAGAATTATCTAAAAGTATAGAAATTAAATTATAAAAATCATTCCTATTTCCAAACATTTTTAAATTAGAATCTATGCCTTTTCTTAATTCTAAATTTTTGCTATTAAAAAGTGCATCAAAATTATCTACTAAATTACAAACAACATCTCCACAACAAAACTCTTCCATTTCTAACTTAAAATCATTCTCATCCATTTTAGCAAGGGATAACAAACTTTTAATAAGATCACTTAATCTATTAACTTGATTTCTAATACTTTGAGTCCATTCATTTTCCCCATTATACATTTCTATAACTTCAGTATTTGCAGATATAATTGCAAGAGGAGTTTTAATTTCATGCCCTGCATCTGTTATAAATCTTTTTTGTTTTTCCATACTTTCAATAAAAGGCTTAATAGCTCTTTTAGATAAAATACTCAATAAAATTAACACAAAAATCAAAAACAATATTCCAACAAATATAGAAACTATAGCAAAATCTCTAATAACTAAAATATCTCTTCTACAGTCAAGAAATACAAGAAGTTTATATCCATCTTTCTTACCAATTTTAAACTTATATACTCCTTTATAGCCTGAAGTTTTTCCAGAATTAATAACTAATTCCCCTAAATTCCTAGCTTCTGAATAATCTATAGATGCAATATTTTTAGTATCTATGACTATATCTCCATTATCAAAAAACTTTATTGAAAAATATCTTGTTTGAAAAGGAGTTTCCTTAGAATAATCAAAACCAAAAGGATGATTCATTTTATTAAAATCATTTTTAGGTTTTATTTTAGGTTTAAATTCCCTAGGGAGTATTCCATCATGATCTAAAATTATATTAATTAATTCATTGGTTTTATTTTCAGTTTGAATAATATTAAGAGCATTAATAGTACCTATAACCACCAATAAAACAATAAACAATGAAGAAAAGGTTATAAATATAAATTTTCTTTGTAACTTCTTAATCATTTATACTTATCCCTCTTTTCTCTCTAACTTATATCCAATTCCTCTAGAAGCTTTAATTTCAAAAGGAGCATTAATAGAAACTAACTTTTTTCTCAAATAAGATATATAAACCCAAACTCCATTAATTTCTGCATCAGAATCATATCCCCAAATTTTTTCCATAAATTGTTCTGTAGATATTAACATATTAGGATTACTCATTAACATCTCCATCATTTGATACTCTTTATTTCCTAATCTTAAACTTTGACTTTTATAAGATAACTCAAAATTTTCTCTATTCAAACTCATTCCATTAAAATTTAAAATATTTGATAAAAACTCTGATTTTCTTCTAGTCATTGCACGAATTCTAGCTAAAAGTTCCTTCATTGCAAAAGGCTTAGGCAAATAATCATCAGCTCCCATATCTAATCCTTTTACTTTATCATATACCTCACCTTTTGCAGTAAGCAGTAAAATAGGAACACTACTTCCTTCTTTTCGTAATCTTTCTAAAACTTCAAGGCCACTAAGTTTAGGCATCATTATATCTAAAATAATACCATCATAATCTGTATTTAAAGCCCAATCTAAAGCATCTTGTCCATTATAAACAACATCAACAGAATAGTTATTATGTTTAAATACAGCAACTAAAGCATTTGCAAATTCTCTTTCATCTTCGGCTAACAATAGTTTCATAATTAATCACCCTTATTAAAAACTTTAATACATTGTACAATTTTAAATTTAAAACTACTTAAATTAAAGTACTAAAAACAAATATCCAAAGCAAATAAAATTTACTTTGGATATTATTTAAAGGTGTAATATATTCTTTCAAGATCTTCCTTATTAAATCCAGTATACTTCATAATTTTATCAAGGGGTTCCTTACTTCTCATCATATCAATAGCAATTTCAACTTTTGCTTGATTTTTACCTTTTGCAATCATTTGTCCTGAAACTTCCCTTTCAACTTCTTCAACAGCACGTTTTTTCCCCTCTTCAAGTAACATTTTTCCTATTTTATACATTTTTATCTCCTTCTTAATTCTAATCATATCTGATTCATCCAAAAATCCCTCAGATAAAATAAGTATAATTATAATAACGCTATGTTTCTTTTTTGACTTTAAGGAATTAGCAATTCTAAGACCTTCAATTATAAGTTTTACCCTATCTCTCTTGGAGTACATATATGGAATCAATGAAAGAGCTAAATATTCCTCATCTTTAAACTTTCTATTTTTAGATGCTTTAGCTGCAAATTTCATTAAAAGCTTATCTCCATTAAAACAATCAAGATAAACATCTGTATACATAAATCTTAGAGAAGTAAATGCCAAATTTTTAATTATTCTTTTCCTTTTGCTCGGATAAACAAGTACAAGCTCATAATCATCTTTATTTTCATATATAAGAAAAGAGGAATACACCAAAAACTTATATATATCATTATAAAAATACTCTTTCTTAAACTCAAAATGTATAACTTTATTACTTTTAGTAATCATCGTAAAATTTAATATAGCATCTTTTATGTAAAACTTATCTTGTTCTCTCCTCTTTATAAACTTACACCTATATGGAAATCCTAAGATTTTGAGTTTAGTATCTTCAAATATATCAATTATGGCATACTCTATTAGCTTATCTAAAAAATTAAGATCCATGATACTTCTCCCGATTGGTAAAATAAAATATAAAATATATTTTATTTTGTGGAATTTTTATAATTTATATTCAATCCTGATTCATTTACCCTAAAAACTTTTCATATTTAATTGAAATAATAATTATATCATTTTAATATAAAACTATACTTAAAATTTAAAACTAAGGAGATTTTTATGAAAAGATTAATTAAATACATAACATTTTCTTTATTAATGCTATTTACATTTATTTCTTGCTCTTCTAAAGATAAAGAACCTATATTAAAAGTTGGTATGGAACTCCAATTCCCTCCATTTGAAACAATAGACAAAGATGGAAATCCATATGGTTTATCCGTAGATTTAGCAAATTATATAGCAAATAAACTTAACATGAAACTAGAAATTGTAAATACAGCTTATAGTGGACTTATACCCTCTCTTCAATCTGGAAAAATAGATATAATACTTTCATCAATGACAATAACAGATGAACGCTCAAAAGTTATAGATTTTTCAATTCCATACGCAGTATCAAACCTTGCATTACTAATAAATAAAAATTCTTCTGTAAACTCAGTAGAAGATCTAAATAAACAAGGAATAAAAGTTGCTGTTAAAAAAGGAACTACAGGACATATTTTTGCAGAAAACAATTTACCAAATGCAGAAATAATGATTTTTGATAAGGAGTCTGCAGCAATACTTGAAGTTTCTCAAGGAAAAGCAGACGCATTTATATATGGTCAAGATACTATATATAAAGCTTACAAACAAAATGAAGATACAACAAAAATGAATTTAAATCCAATAGGAGATACTCAATATTGGGGAATTGCTGTTAAAAAAGGTAATAAAGAATTATTAGATAAAATTAACCAATGTATAATAGAATTCAAAGAAGAAGGCGGATTTGATAAATTATCAGACAAATATTTAAAAGATTTAAAACAAGTTTTCTCAGAATTAAATATACCATTTTTCTTTGATATAAAATAATACAAAAAAATAGTAACTATTATCATAGTTACTATTTTTAATTTCTATTTAAATCATGAACAAACCTTATAATAATCTCCAATGCTTCCTCATTTACATCTTCTAAAATCATCTTCTTATATATATATGTTTGTATATAAAAACTAAGAAAAATATAGTTTATTCCTTTATCTAGACCTCTTAAAGAAACATATTCATCTATATCTATATCGTTAACATTATCATTTACAAAAGAGGTAAATCCTCTAACTGAATTATTTTTCAAATTCTCATAATTTCCAATTAAAAATTCATAAATTTTCATTATATCAATATTATTTTTAAGACTTACTTTAAAATCATCCTTATAATCATATAATAAATTTGAAATTTTAAAAAAACATATTAACATAAAAAATAATACAAAATCCTTCTGTATTACTATATTTAATATATCTTTAAAGTTTTCATAATCTCTTATTTCTTCTAAATAATCATATAGTTTTTCAAAACTATACCAGAAAAATGATACTTGTCTTTTTAAATTTCTAGGATTTTTTTCAAGTTCTAAGCTTATAAGATCACTTATTTTTTCAATATTACTCTTATATTTATTAAAATTCTTATAAATTTTATATTTATTTGAATCTAAATACATATCTTGATTTAAAATTCCCTTTTTCTCAATACATATCCATATAGCAATTATTTGTTCATCATTATATAAATCAAATTTAATTTTCATAAGTCTATTTATCATATAAATGTTGTTTAAAATACTTTCTCGTCCATCTTCTAAAAATATTTTCTTTAAATAAACATAATTATAATAATCATTTATTATTTCATAATCAAAATCACCCATATTAAATTTTAAAAATGAGTTTCCTATTAAATTAGCGTTATTTAAAACCTCTAAAAGTTTTGTTTTATATTCCATCCATTGTTTTGAAAAAATATAATATTCTAAATTAATATTGTTATATAAATATATCCCGAACTCCTTAATATTCTTTTCAAATTCTATAGTAGTTAATATTTTAAACCAATAATCTAAATACTCTCTGTTATTGCTATTTCTTTCATATATATATAATTCATTAAAATATTTTAAAATAATATCATTAGTTGTAGTATCATCTATTTTAAATACCTTGTGTATAAACATATTTAAATATCTATTTTCTATTTTTTTATTTAATATATCTAAATTAGTTATAAATATAAATTTAACATAATCAAAACTAATTATATATTGAGAGAAAACCAATATATTTACAATCTGAGATTCACTATAAACTTTCTCTATATCATCAACTATAAATATAATACCTTTTTTATCAATATCTTTATTAAACTTTGGATCAAATATTTTTTTTATGGTTAAATTTATCTCCTCTTTTAAATCAAAATAGCTCTTTTTCAAATTTTCATCTAAAAAACAATTAACAACTTTAGAAAGTTTATCATTAACCACATATCTTATTACGTTCATATAATTTTTTAGTAATTTTGAATTATATACCCCATAGGCCCTAAATAATTTTTCAATCACAAAATTAAAATAATCATTTAATCTATTATTTTCTGTAAATATTAAACTATTTATCTCAAATACATAATAATCCTCATTTAATTCTTTTTGTAAAACCCCAGCAAAACTAGTTTTACCAGAACCACTTGCACCATCTATACATATGGTTAATGCCTCTTTACCATAATAATTAAGATAATTATTTATTTCTCTAAATAAATATTTCTTCTCTTCAAACATCATTTTAAAATCATAAATTCTATAATTTTCATCTTTTAAAAATTCTATAAAATCAAATTCTTCTATTTTGTAGGTAAACACACTAGACATGAGTATTATTTCTAATTCTTTAAGAATCAAAAACATTTTTAAAATAAAATAAATATTATATATTGTAAATATATTTAAATACTGAGAATTTGAATATATAAAATACTCTCTAGAAACATATAAAATTATTAAATATAAAATATAAAACCATATAATAAGTAATTTTGCTTCATCAAAATATTTATATACTGTTGTAGTTTGCAAATATTTCAATTTACTTACATACCCTTTATGGCATAATAATCTGATTATAATGAAAGTAAAATATGAAAAAACTATCATTATTATAAAATCAAAAAACGTAAAATTATAAAATCTATGAAAAAATATACTATTAATTTGATTTGCAAGACTGTAAAATCTAGTTTTACTAAGAGAGCTTACTATTTTAGAATTTATCATACTTATCATAAAAAAATTAAAATACAATAATATTATTAATTCTGGTATGATTCTATAAATAACCTTGTTTAAAAAATATCTAAATTTAACTCTAAAAATATATCCAAAAATAACTGCATACATAACTGCTATAAATAATGTAATTAAATATAACATATTAAAATCCATCTCCAAAATTACTCCATGCTTCTTATTAATTTATGAATCATAAATCATAAAAAACAAAAAGGATACATCTATAATATTAAGATGTATCCTAAAATGTGTTATAACATTTCTAAAGAAATCTTCATCATATTTACAAAGGCTGTTTGTCTCTCTTCAGCCGTTGTTTCTTCATGAGTTATTAAATTATCACTAACTGTTAATATACATAGCGCATTTGCTCCCAAACGTGCAGCATTCATATAAAGAGCAGCTGCTTCCATTTCAACTCCAAGTATACCCATTTTTTTCCATGATAATTCAGCCTCTTTATTGTCATTATAAAATATATCTGTTGATAAAATATTTCCAACATGAACGTCTATTCCTAAATTATTAGCTGTGCTAACTGATTTCGATAATAATTCATAAGATGCAAGTGGTGCAAATGTTCCTGGAAGATTATATTGATGTGCAAAATTCGAATTAGTTGAAGCACCCTGACCTATAACTATATCATACAATTTCAAATTTTCTTGTAAAGCTCCACAACTTCCTATCCTGATTAAATTTTTAACACCAAATTTACTTATAAGTTCATATGAATAAATTCCTATACTAGGCATTCCCATTCCTGTTCCCATAACAGAAACTTCTTTAGCTTTATATTTACCTGTAAATCCAAGCATATTTCTGACACTATTAAATTGAACAACATCTGTTAAAAAATTATCCGCAATAAATTTAGCTCTAAGTGGATCCCCTGGTAAAAGTATAGATTCTGCTATTTTGTTACCATTTGTGTTTATGTGGGGAGTATTCATATAATTTACCTCCAATAAATTAATAAATTTTATGTTACACACAAATATTACAATAAATATGTACACAAATAAAGTTATTTATTAATAATACTTAATTTATTTTTTACAAGTCTTAATAACTCTTCCTTATCTTTTTGATTATTTATAACATCAAATTTATCCATATCAATGGTAAGAACATCAGATTTATCGTAAATATTATACATCCAATTATCATAACCTTCCCATATGTATCTATAATACGATTCAAGCTTATCATCAAGTTCATATTCTCTACCTCTTGACTTAATACGCTTTAAAACTGTTTCAAAACTTCCTTTTAAATATATAAATATATCCGGTCTTTTCTTAGGTAAAGATTCTATTTCTTCCATCATATTGTTTAATAAAGATTCGTATATACTCATCTCAATTTTTGAAATTCTTCCAAGCTCCATATTTTTTTTACAAAAATACCAATCTTCATATATACTTCTATCTAAAACATTATTTTGCTCTCTAAATGCATTTTTTATAGATTCAAATCTCTTATTTAAAAAATATAATTGTAATAAAAATGGATATCTATTTTTTTGAATTTCTTCATCACTCGAGCTATAAAATAAAGGTAAAATTGGATTATCGTCTACACTCTCGTAAAATACTTTAGACTTTAACTCTTCTGATATAATATTCGATACACTTGTTTTACCAAGTCCTATCATACCTCCTACAACTATCACCATTAATTACCTTCCTTTCAATTTTTAAATAAATACTTCCCTTTTTCCCATTTTCTTAAAGAATTTCTCATAAAATTTTCCACATCTACTTCATAAATCTCTCTTAAATTTTCATTACAAAAAACCTCATCGGTATCTCCATATTTATATATCTTAGAATCTTTAAGAGCTATAACTTTTGAATTTAAATTCCTAACTAGATTTAAATCATGAAATACACTTATTAAAATCTTATCCTTAAACCAATTATTTAAATTTTCTACAATATGAATCTGAGATTTTATATCCAAATTATTATTAAATTCATCAAGTAAAATTATATCTGGATTTTGTACAAACACTCTTCCTATATATACTTTTTGACGCTCTCCTCCTGAAAGCTCACTCATATATTTATCTTTTAAATTATGTATTCCAATATTTTTTAAAACCTCATATATTTTTTCATCGTTAATATTGAACTTTTCATAACTATATAATCCAAATTTTATAACATCTATTACCTTATAATCAAAATACATTGTTGTTTGTTGAGATAATATCGTAATTTTTTGAGCAAGATCTTTAGGTTTCATTCCCCTAATTTCATTTCCATTTATTTTTATGCTTCCTTTATAATCTAGAAAATTACATAAACATTTTAAAAGAGTAGATTTACCTGAACCATTCACTCCTATTATACTTAAATGCTCTCCTTTTTCTAGAGAAAAATTTATATTTTCTAAAATCTTTCTGTTTCCATAAGAGTATTCAAGATTCTTTACCTCTAAAATAATATTACCTCCTATTACCTTTAAAAAATATATAACAAAATATAGGCGTTCCTATTAGAGCATTTATTGTTGATATCGGAAGTTCTGCTGGATAAATTATAATTCTTGATATAACATCAAACAAAACCATAAAACTTCCACCAATTATTAAACTAACTGGAATTACAATTTTGTGATTTGCTCCAAATATTTTCCTTGAAATATGCGGAGTTATTAAATCTATAAATCCAATTATTCCACTTGAAGCAATACTTGCTCCCGTAAGAATCGACGCTAATATTAAAAGCTTTATCTTTATAGATTTTAAATTCACTCCAACACTTTTGCTCATTTCATCTCCAAAAGTTAAAATATCCATTTCTTTAGATAAAAATAAGGTTCCAATAACTCCTATTAAAAAAAATGGAATAATCGATAAGAAGTATCCCCATCCTCTTGAAGAAAATGATCCTAGTTGCCAAATAAGAATAGAAGATAAACTCTCTTTCTTTAAAGAAGTAAGTAATGTTAAAAATGAACTCAAAAAAAGTGAAATAACCATTCCAATTAAAATAATTGTATTATTTCCCATATTTCTATCTATCTTTTTTGAAAGAGAAATCACAAATATTACTGTCAATATAGAACAAATAAATCCAGCAATTGGATATACAAAATAGGAAAATGAAAAAGATAAAGTTTCAAGAAGAATAAACACTCCAATTCCAAGAGAAGCTCCTGAAGAAACTCCTATTGTATAGGATGAAGCTAATGGATTTCTTAAAATAGATTGAACAATAACTCCACTTACAGAAAGCATTCCTCCAACTAAAAATGCAATAAATACTCTTGGTATTCTAATGTTCCAAATAATAGATACCATTGTTTTAGGAATATCACCACTTAATTCAAGACCAAAAATTTTATGTAAAATAATTTGAATTATTTGAAAGAAGTTATCTCCCCCACCTCCAACAACAATTCCAAGAATTATTGAGAAGATTGAAAAGATAACTATGATTAAAAATTTTATGGATTTATTTGTTTTCATTTGAAGCGTTTTGTATTGCAGAATAAATTTGATCTATTCCTTTTATGAAAAACTGTGATGGTCTTGAAGAAAAATTCTTATCTATATAATAAACATTATTATTTTTTACAGCATCTACATTTTCCCATCCTGCTCTACTTTTAATTTCTTCAATATTGTTTTCTGTATAAACATTTGTAAAAATTATTTGTGGATTTTCATTAATTATTGCTTCCTCACTTGGAGCAATCCATCCTTCTAAATTGTTAAATATATTCTCTCCTCCACAAATTTCTACCATTTCATTTAAAAATGTATTTTTTCCAAAGCTATATAAATATGGTGCTTGAGAAATTTCAAAATAAAATCTAATTGGCTCTCTTTTAACTTTAGATTTAATTTCTTCTACCTTAACTTTTAAATCCTCAACCATTTTATTTGCTTCAATTTCTTTTCCTACTTCTTTTCCAATTAAAATAATTGAGTCATATATTCCTTGAATAGTTTCTGGAGATTCAATATTTATTATTTTAACTCCAGCATTTTTAAGTTCTGTATATTTTGATTCATCAGACGAATGTCCAGAAATAAGAATTATATCTGGATCTAATTTCACTAACTCTTCAATATTTGGATCTACTATTTTAAATACTTGAGCATTTTTATTTACTCCACTAACTTCTGCTGAATATTCATCAAGTGCAACAATATTTTCTCCAAGAGATAATCCTACTAAAATTTCTGTATTAGATGGAATAAGAGATACAATTCTTAATCCCTCACTAGAAATATTTTGTATTTTATCTGTACAAGAGATAAACACCATAAGAATTAATGATAAAAATAACAGAGCAAAAGATTTTAATTTGAATTTTTTCATACATCCTCCTTAAAAATTAAAAAACGTCTTGTGAAATTAACTACACAAGACATGAACTTACACACAAAAATTCAGTAATCTTATAAATGTAAATAACCCCATGCTCCGTGAAGTCAAATGCTACTATATAAGCGCATATTACGATTTAAAATCATAAATTTATTTCCTTTTAAATTTTTAATCAATCCATATAATTTTAAATACAGTCTATATATTACAAGAATTTTTTTATTAATACAATTCTTTTCTTTCCCTTATAATATCAAAAATACTCTTTGATGTGGTATCTTCCATTTTATATCCTAAAAGATTTACAACTTTTTCAATATCTTCCTTATCTTCCCCCTCAATTTCTATATATGGATTTGGATAAAAATCCTTATCATTTATATCTATCTCAACTAGTGTATTTAAAATTTTATAACTCTCTCTATATTTCTTTATAACAGTTGTTTCATAAAGACAAAGAGATTTAAATATTTCTTCCCCAATTTTACCATCACTAATTTCAATTTCTTTTTCGTCCATAACCTTATATTTGTCCTGTTCACATGAAATTCTCTTTTTAACAGTCATATAAATTTTATTTTCATTAGAAATTAAATCCTCAATAATTCTAATTCTTGCATATCCTCCTTCATTTAAAAGTTTTCTATCAGAAAAATCAAAAAGCTTATTAATTTGATTTTCCTTCTTAACTAAAACCCCATTATTATTTAAAATTTTCTCTCTTATACTCTCTAAATTAACATCTAGAATTCTAACTTCAATTTCCATAAATTCTTCCAACTTCCTAATATTTTTAATAACTATACTATATTTTGTTATATAATTATACAAGTAATTTTAATAATAAGGAGATGTTTTCTTGAATACTAAAAGTTATAACGATAAAAACTTCTACAAAATAATTCTAATAAATATTATTGTTCTAATTTCTCTTAGCATGGTTCACCCAGTAACTCCAAAACTTATTCATTCAGTTTCCCTTCCAACTTTTTATTTTGGACTATTATATGGATGTTTAAATATTTCAATGTTTTTAGCCTCTCCTACCTTTGGAAGTATTTGCGATCTTTATGGTAAAAAAATACCTATGGTAATCGGAGTTTTAGGTTATACTATTGGACAAATTATTTTTGGATTTTTTCCAAACAAATTTTCAGTTCTTATTGCAAGAATTATTTCTGGAACTTTTGTCTCAGGATATTACGTTTCTAGTATTTCTTATGTTTCATCAATTACATCATCTAATCAAAAACTCAAAAGGTTTGCATACTTAAATGCCTCAGGAAGTTTAGGAATTGCAATTGGATCTTTTCTTGGAGGATATTTGGGAACAAATGATTATAGATTAACTTTTGTAGTTCAATTATTTTTCTGCATACTCTCCATGTTATCTATCTTGTTTCTTTTTAAAGATAATTCTATTAGAAATGAAAATGCAAAATTTTCTTTTAAGGTTTTTAACTTTAAAGATTTTAAAAAAGTTTCTAAATCAAATAAATTTGTATTTATAGTTTTAATATTATTTATATTAACTTTCTTAGGAGTTCAAAGTTATACCTCAACAATAAGCTATTATGTTGAAGATATTTTAAAACTTCCAACAACTGTAAATGGATTAATTCTAGGATCTACTGGAGTTTTCACAATTATAACAAACTTATTTGTTATACCTTTTGCAAACAAACGATTTTCCTCTAAAACTCTCTATTTATTTTCAACAATTGTTTCTGGCGGAAGCATAATAATTTCTATGATTTCTGGAAATCAAATTCTTTCAACAGTATTCTTACTTATATTTATAATTACTCATACTTTAATTGCTCCAATTATGCAGGCTATGATAATTGAAAATTCAAGAAATAATCAAGGAGAAATCTTGGGACTTCAAAATGGATTTAAGGCAATTGGATCTTTTATAGGCTCAATTCTTTCTGGGGTTATTTTTGATATGTGTTTTAAACTTCCATTTTTGATTTCAGGAATTAGCTTTATAATTTGCTTTGCAATTTTAATTTTATATCAAATTAAAAATAAGGGCTTCAACTAATTTTAAAAGTTGAAGCCCTATTTTTATAATATTTATTTTAAACCATAATATATTTAACTATGGACTAAAAGTTTTCCCAATGCCCCCAAAGCACTTCAATTTACTTTTAGTCCTTTTTTAATTTTCTGGATTAAGTTTACATATGTAATATGAGATTAAATATCCAACAATAAACACAATTATACAACTAACTTCTCTCATTGAAATTTCAAATCCAGGTATTATAGAAAATATAGATCCTATAACAAGTCCCATTATTCCCATATATGTTTGAGCAGTATATTTACGCAATAAATATTCAACAACCTTAACCATTGTGATAAGTCCTAATAAAACCCCTATTCCAAATGGTATAAGTATAATAATATTAAAGTTTGATATAGCAGATATTATTGTATTATACATTCCAAAAAGTACAAGTACAAAAGATCCACTTACCCCTGGAAGAATCATTGCACTTGAAGCAACAAACCCACTTACAAATAATTTTATTCCACTTTTAAAATCTAAACTCTCTATAATACTCGTACTATCTACAGGATTAGTAAACTTCATAATTATTAAAGCTAATAACGTAACTACAAAATATATGTAGTGAATTTTCTTAGGTTTATGAGAAATTGTAGTTTTAATTAAAATTCCAATACTCCCACCGATTAATCCCATAAATAAATAACTCATTTGCCATGGATACTTTTCTAAAAATCCTTCGATTAAGTTACTGAAAAATAATATTCCCCCAATAACTCCTAATCCTAAAAATAATAGGAATCTAAAATTTTTACTAAAACTTCTTAATATGCTAGATACGGATTCTATAATTTTGTTGTATATACCAAGTACAACAGCCATAGTTCCTGCTGAAACTCCTGGAATAATATTTGATATCCCAAGAACCATTCCTTTTAAAAAATTTTTAAAATCATTCAAGCTAAACAAACCCCATTCCCTTAATAATGTTATAACTATAATACTTTGCAAAAAAAATATCAACCTAAGAAATATAGATTGATACTTTAATAAATTTTACTTAAACAATTTAATTTTTCCAATATCATTTAAATATTTAATAAGAGTCGCACCCATTGGGAAAATAAATATTCCAAAAAATCCCAATATCTCCGCTCCAAGAAACATAGTTAAAAGAGTTATAATAGGATGAAGTCCAATTTGCTTTCCAATAATTTTTGGTTCAAGAATATATCTTATAATTGTTATTATTCCGTATATAACAAGAATTCCTATTGCTAGATCATAATTCCCCTTTACAAACTCAATTATAGACCAAGGAATAAGGAATCCCCCAACTCCAATTGCTGGAATAACATCTAAAAGCGCAAGAATTGTGGCTAATATTATTCCATTTTGTATTCCAAAAATTGTAAATCCTATGCTTAACTCTATAAATGTTATAAACATTAAAATAGAATATGCCTTTATAAATCTAAAAATTATTCCAAAAATATTCTGCTTAACATTTATTATTAACCCTTGAACCTTTGGAGAAAATTGCTTCATAATAAAATTAGTAATATTATAATAATCGAGTGTAAATAAAAATGATGCGATAATTGCAAAAATAAATTTCACTAAAAATGATGGTATTTTTGTTGCAGTTGATGCAATTACATTAACTGCACTTAAAGAAATTGAATTAATTATATTCATTATATATTTACTTATACTATCCAAATCTAAAACAACATTAAGCTCTGGAATTATATCTTGTATTTTATAAATAATTATGTTAAGCGCTGGCTCTATGTTAGTTGTATATATTTCTGGAAGTCTTTGAAACAACTCTCCTAAATATCTAAATAATTTTGTTCCAAAAAATATAAATATAAAGAATATTCCCCCGTACAATAAAAGCAACAAAACTACTCCAACAATTTTCCTGCTAATTTTTAAGTGTTTAATTATAAAATCTATTGGACGTTTTAAAATCATAGAAATCCCAAAAGCTACAAGAAATGGGAATAAAACTGGAAGTGCATATTTAAAAATAAAATAAAGTATTCCCAGTATTAAAATAAAGTATAAAAATTTGATTATAAATTCTTTTTGTTTATTTATATCATTATTCAATTTTTTCTCCTTATTTTTAAATATGTTATAATTTGATACTTAATATATTTTCACTTTTAAAACATTTCATACTTATATATTTAATTATTTCATGTTATAAATCAATAGTTTTTTTAAAATTAATTCCAAAATTTACAAATTAAAAAGAGTAGTATAATTACCACTCTTTAAAACACAAAACTATATACTCTTTAAATTATTTTTTACAACAAATACCAAGTTATTTTATAAAATTAAACACAAATCCTCCAAATATTAAAGGAATCAATAACATCAACAATAATATTAGAATTATAACTACAATAATCCAAATATATTTACTTTTCATTATACAACATTTTCCTTTATATAACAATTTTAAAATAACTATTACTCTATAACAATAAAGCTTCTTAGTTTAAAACCAAGAAGCTTTAATTTTTTGGTACCGCTGATGGGACTCGAACCCATATGGTTTCCCGTACGATTTTGAGTCGTATGCGTCTGCCAGTTCCGCCACAGCGGCTCAATTAATTTTCATTTGATATATTACCACATGTGTTTTAATTTTTCAATTACTTTTTTACATAATTTATATCATAATTATATAAGAAAAATCATATTTTTATATAAAAGCTTTGATGAACAAAAAATTATTTAGAGGTATACAAATGTTTAAAAATTTAAAACTACTTTTCATAATCCTCATTTTTCCATTTTTAATAATGGAATGTAAAAGTAATTCTCTAGAAGATAATGTGAAAATTTCCTTAGGGATTTCTAAACCCTCAATAAATTTCTATACAGATAACTTATTAAAAATAATAGATAAATATCCAGATATTCATGTTTCAATTTTCTATTCCAAAACTGGAAAGAACAAAACTATTCCTAAAGATTATATGGAAAGATTTAATTTATTTATGGAGTCCATAAAACCAACATTTTTTGTAAATACAAATAATACAAATCTTGAACTTAAAGATCCTGAATATAGAATTACAATATATATTGAAGAAAAACCAATATATTTAATAAATATATTTAATGAAAAATACATAAGCATTAACCCTTGGGATGGATCTTATCCTCCAGATATAATTGATATTTCTCCAATTCATGAGAGAATAAACATTTATAATCTATGTGATTACATAATTAAAAACAATATTGAAAAATAGCTATGTACATTCTTTGTACATAGCTATTTAATTCTTTATTCTAAAAAGATTTTTAATTCCTCTCTTTAAAATTCCAAAAAAAGTTAAAGATCTTAACATTTTATCTGATGGTATGTATTTGTTAATCGCTCTTAATAAAACTTTGTTATTTCTTGATGAGAAAGTAAAATTCCCACTATTTTTTGTAATAAGTGCAAATCTAGGTATCCATTTTCCTTTAAACATAACAGAAGCTACAACAGAGTCAACTTCTTCCCAAGGAATTTGAATATAATCTCTAATATTTGTTTCATTATAAAATTCAAAAGCCTTATCTCCTACCATAATTTTTCCATAATTATTAAGTTTTAAGTAGGATATTCCTTTAATAGTTAAATCAACTTTTGTATTTAAAGATTGAACCATATAAATCCTCCATGATAATTAAATTTGAAAAAAGCTCAGATAAACCTGAGCTTTTTAGATTTATAAAATTTATGATTTACATTATACCTAAAAGATGAGCAACAATACCAACTATGAATAATGCAATAATTATTACAATTGGAGAAACTTTCTTTCTAAGTAACCAACAACATAATAATGTTAAAAGTAATGCTGCTAATCCTGGAATTAATTGATCTAAGTTTTGTTGAAGGGTTGTAACTTTTTCCATATTTAAGCCAGCAGGTCCTAAAGCACTATATTGCTCAAGAGCTGACTTAATTCCCTCTGCTCCAGATTGTATTTTACTCCAATCAATATACGCTCCTTCTGATTGAGCAACTTTAGATACTACTGGAGTGAAATTAATGCTAACCCATCTTTGTACAAGAGATCCTATTATAAACATACCAAGTAAAGATGCTCCTTGAGTAATCTTTTTAAGCATTCCACCTGATAAATCTTTTGCAATTGAGTTACCAACTTTATATCCAAACTCTTGAGTATACCATAAAAATGCTACACGAATTATGTTCCATGAAAAGAAGAATAATAAAGGACCAACAATATTACCACTTAAAGCAAGAGAAGCTCCTAATGCTCCTAAAATTGGACGAAGTGTAAACCAGAAAACAGGATCTCCAATACCTGCTAAAGGTCCCATCATTCCAATTTTAACCCCTTGAATTGATTGATCATTAACATCTGCACCATTAGCACGCTCTTCCTCAAGGGCTAAAGTAACTCCCATAACTGGAGCTGAAACATAAGGATGAGTATTATAAAACTCCATATGCCTTTTTAAAGCTTCAACTCTATCTTCTTTCTTTGGATACAATTTCTTAATAGCTGGTATAATTGAGTAACACCAACCACCGTTTTGCATACGCTCATAGTTCCATGAACCTTGAAGAAATTGGTGACGCCAAGCAACTGCTATACGATCTTTTCTAGATAATTTAACTTTTCCTTTATCTGCCATTATTTCCTTCCTCCTTTAATTTTAATAATCATTTAAAATATCTCCCAATGGATCTCTAGAGCTTACGCCTCCTCCTCCATTGCCACCATTTCCTTTTAGTCCTAAGTAAATAATTGCTAAAGCAACTCCGATTATACCTAAAGCAATTAATGTCAATTGTCCTATTGCAGCTAAAACAAATCCTAAAGCAAAGAATGGCCAAGTTTCTCTTGTAGACATCATGTTAATTACCATCGCATAACCAACAGCAGCTACCATTCCACCACCTATTGCCATACCAGTTGATAACCAATCAGGCATTTGGTTTAACGCATTAGTTACCACTGATGCTGGAACTATACAAAGTGCTGCAGCTGGAATTGAAATACGAATTCCTTGAATAAGAATTGATATAATTTGCCATCTTTCTATTGCACGGAAATCTCCTCTACTAGCTGCTTTATCCATAATATGAACTATTGGAATTGTTATAGTACGACAAATCATTGTTAAGAATAATCCTGCTACAGATAAAGGAATAGCAACTGCAATTGATGTAGAAATTGCGTTTTGAACGTTAGTAGCTCCCCCTTCTAAACCAAGTACCATGATAATTGCTGAAGCTACAGAAGCTAAAGCCGCATCTGGTGCAACTGCCGCACCAATGTTTGCCCATCCAAGAGCTATCATTTGAAGAGAACCACCTAATATAATTCCTTCTGCTAAGTGTCCAGTTACTAAACCTATTAATGTACATGCTACTAATGGTTGGTGGAATTGAAACTCGTCTAAGATTCCTCCCATACCAGCCAGTAAAGCAACTATAATAATTAAAATTATTGTCATAACAGACATTATAATTCCTCCTATCTTTTATTATTTAAACCTTAGAAATTTCAGCTTTTGCTTTTTTAAGAAGAGAATCTATGTTTTCACCAGAATCTGTAGGAACCTTTTTCACATTAAAAGTAACTCCTTTAGCTTTTATCTTCTCAATAGTTTCTACATCTTCCTTATTCATTGCGATAGCTTGTGTAACCACAACCTTCCCAACTGAATGAGCCATAGAACCAAGGTTTAATTCTTTAATCTCGATTCCTCCTTCAATTGCACGAAGTGCATCTTGTGGATTTTCAAACAATAACATTGCTTTTGTATTACCAAATCGTGGATCTTTAGCAACTTGAATCATTTTATCTATCGGCACAACATTAGCCCTAACCCCTGGAGGTGCTGCTTGTTCAATCATTTTCTTACGCAAATCATCTCTAGCAACAGCATCAGATACAACTATAATACGATTTGGATTCGTTGCTTTTGTCCAAGCAGTAGCAACTTGTCCATGTAAAAGCCTTGTATCTATTCTAGCTAATACATATTTAATACGACCATCTCCAATAACAGTACCTTCTGGAATTGGTGAACTTGATTTCTTAGCTTCATTTGCTTGAGATATTTTAGGTTCTAATTTTTCTGGCTTACATTTAATACCATCTCTTCCCGGAGCAACAATGCTAGAAGCAATCTTTTGAGCACTATCTTCAGATAATCTTAAACCATAAGCTTCAATTAACATTGGTAAATTTAATCCTGTAACAATTGCCCATTTATCTTCATGACCATCCATCAATGAACTAACTTGATTAAATGGTGTTCCACCCCAAAGATCAACTAAAAATAATACTTGATCTTTATTTTTAAAGGTTTCAATTGCTTGCTCTACTTTCAATCTAAAATCATTTGGTCCTTCATTTGAATAAAGGCAAACTGCCTTTACATCATCTTGCTCACCAAAAATCATAGATCCAGATTGTAAAATACCACTAGCAAAATCACCATGACTAGCAAGAATAATTCCTACCATTTTTTAATTTCCTCCTTTTTACAAAATAATTTTTAAATCCTAGAATTTTTAATTCTATTTTTATAAAACGTTTTCTTAAATTTTAATCTATAACTAAGAGAAACATCTTAATTTTTTATGAATCCACTATAATTATACTTATTTGTGATTCTTTTTTCAATTAATATTTATCTTCCTGCAGCCTAATATTTTTTTATTACCTAAAAAAATGTTTCCCCATGTTAATTTAATTTATACAATTTTAAAATAAAAAGAACCATTTCTAAAAAATTTTATTAAAAATGGTTCTTCATAATAACTAATTATTAAATTTATCTTTTAAATCATTCATCATTTCAAAACTAAATTTTCTTAAACGTGGATTATATGAAAATTTATTTATCTCACACAAAGATTCTAATACAAACTCCCTATTATGCATATCATAATGTGGAATTATAATATTCTCTTCATTTATTATATCCTCATCATAAAGTAAAATATCTAAATCAATTGTCCTTGGTCCCCATCTAATTATTCTCTCTCTTTTTAACTCTTTTTCAATATTTAAAAGAGTATCCATAAGCTCTCTTGGAGTAAATATCGTATTTACCTCAATAACAGAATTTAAAAATTTATCTTGAGGTACATCTCCATAAGGCTCTGTTTCAATAATACTCGATTTTTTAATTATTTTTATCCCACATTCTTCAAGTAAATTATAAGCACTATTTATATTTTCTTCCCTATTTCCTAAATTTGATCCTAATGCAATATAAACCTTATGAACTTTTCTATGTGTAGAAACACTCATTCCACAAAATCCTATACTAACATGATGAGCTGGCTTTAAAATTTCTAAGTTAACCTCCCATACATTTGAAAATCTATTAAATATTTCAAATAGGATTTCATCGCAAATAGTTTCTAATAAATCCCTCTTATTATTTTTAAAATATTCCCGAATAAATTCTATTAATTTTGAATAATCCACAGTTTTATTAAGATCATTATTTAACAAATGAAAAGAATCTTTAATTTTTAAACTTAAATCTACTATATATTTCTGTCCAAGAATTTTCTCCTCATTAAAAGTTCCATGATATCCAAAAACCTCAAGAGATTTTATATTTATACTTTCACCCAATTTAAACTCCTCCATACATTAGGCTGTTTATTCCATCAATTATTTTTCTATGTTCTAAAACATCGTGAACTCTTAAAATGTTTGCTCCATTTATTGCTGCATATAAATTCATACCTATTGTGGATTCAATATTTTCTAAGGGATTTTTATTATCTATAAGTTTTAAAAATTTCTTTCTTGAACACCCAAATAAAATTGGAAACCCTAAATCCTTAAACTTATTTATATGTTTTATAAGAGGAAGATTATTTTCTCCATACTTTGAAAATCCAAGACCAAAATCTATTAATATTTTTTCTCTAGAAATATTTTTAGAAATTCCCTTATTAATTCTTAATTTTAACTCTTCATACACTTCTGAAACTACATTTTCATATTTATTTAAAACAGGAATTCTATTATGGGTTATACAAATATAAGAGTTAAATTCTTTAGCTACATCAAATATTTTTTTATCATAAAGCCCACCATAAACATCATTAACTATGTGTGCTCCACATTTTAAAGCTTCCCTTGCAACATAACTTTTATATGTATCAACAGATATAATAACATTTTTTTGTTTTTTAATTTCAGAAATTATTTCTATAACTCTAGCGGCTTCCTCTTCTTCACCTACTTTTATAGAACGAGGCTTTGAGGATTCCCCTCCAATATCTATTATATCCGCTCCATCTTCTATAAGTTTTAAAGCCCTCTCAATAGCTTTATTCTTTTCAAAATATTTTCTACCATCAAAAAAAGAATCCTCAGTTATATTTAAAATTCCCATAATATAAATTTTATCTCTAAAGTTCAAACTACTCACCTAAAATATGTTTTTCAATACATTCAGAAACTGAATCTACAATAAAATTCACATGCTCTTTTAGTTTTTCCTCAACATTTGGAAATGAAAAAGAATTTTTAGTTATGTTAAACATACTCACATCATTAAAAGAATCCCCAATTGTATAAACATTATCCATATCAATATTCATCATTTCACAAACCATCTTTACTCCATTTCCCTTTGAACACCCTTTAGGAACAACATCTACAAATTGAGCATTTCTATAAGCTACAACATCTTGTGAAAACTCTTTGTTAATCTCATTACAAATTTCATTTATCTCTTCTATCTTATTATTTTCAAAATGAATAGAAAGAAGTAAACACTCCTTATCCTCAAGTTCATCTATTGTTCTTCTATAAATATCATCCCAATGAAATAAAGTTTCTCCATATAAAAGAGAGGTTTGCATACCTTCTTCAACTCCAAAAAGAGTATAATTATCATATTTCTCAAAAATAGTTTTAATAATGTGATAAGGAATAAGCTCCCTTTTTAAAACATTTAAATCCTTATCAAGTATATATGCACCATTTAATAATACATAAAAATCTATATCTATTCCGTGTTCATTTATAAGAGAAGTTATTCCCTTATAAGGTCTTCCAGTGGATACTCCAAAAATATTATTAGATTTTCTAAGTTTTAAAATACTTTCCTTATCACACTGTTTAATTTCACCATTGTGAATAAGTGTACCATCAATATCAGATGCTAATAACTTTTTCATATACCTTCTCCTTACAAAAATTCTATAAAAAACAAAGGTAGAGAACCATCTCTACCTTTAATAATAAATTAATATCCCTATACTTTCAAGAAATAATACTATGGATTAACCCCTAATCTTTCTGCAAGATTTGCAAACTCTGTACTTGTAGTCATATCTGTTAAAATCTTAAGAGTTGCTTCTTGGTGAGAAACTCCTTTTGAAACTAATCCATTATAAACATTTGTCCAGAATTGAAGTCCCTGTGGCTCTGGATCTCTTAAAACTAGAACTTGATAAAGTCTAGTAACAAGATCTTCAGGTGAATTTACAATATTCATAAACTCAGGAACATACGCAAGGTTTCTTATAAAGAAACTTAAATTTATATCTTTAGATAATAAACCGTACTTCCAGTAGTTATATCCATCTTCATCAATATTTTGAGTATTACGACTTACAGCTTTATTGTAAGCATTAACTAAGAATGAATCTAACGAACTTCCTTTCTTAATAAGAAGAGAAGGTATAGTAAGTGTTTTTGTTTCTCCCTTTGAATCTTTATAATTTATGCTTATATTAGAATATTTTTTAGTTGGAATTAATCCTTTTATACTTATTGCATTGCTTTCCTTAACATAAGTTGGAGAAATTGAACTAATATTTTTACCATCAACAGTTATAGTAATACTTGAATTTGGGGAAACATCATATATAGATGGGTCTAATACTAAACTTAATACTCCAGGATTTACCACATAGTTTGCAGTTATTCCACTTACACCTTCTATTAAAACATCTCCAAGCTCAAGTGTTGATTCAGAAATTGAACTTGTAGCTCCAGTATACAAATTATTTTTATCATCAACTAAATACAATTCTATATCGTGCTTTTCTCCCTTTTTAATTCCACCAAGAGTCAAAGTATTTGTACTATTTAATATTCCTAACTCTCCATCTGTTAAAATTCTATAAGCACCATCTATCTTAACTATTCCTTCAGCTATATTTGAACCTATTTTATCCCAACTAAGCTCTACGTTACTTTCACCTTTATAAGTTCCTTTAAAGTTTTGAAGCTTATTACTTGCCTTTGGAATAGATGTTAAAGATACATCTTGAGCAATTATTCTTCCATTTTCATCATAAAAACTTATAAATATATATACATTACTTCCAGCACTAAGTCCTGTATCAAAAGAAACTCCAGTAGATTTTGCATCAACACTAACACCCTGAGCATCTTTAAAGTCTTCGCTTCCACTCCAAATAATTTCAGCTCCAGCAGCATTAGACGGTCCTATCCAAGAAGATACAACCTTTCCTCCTTCAAGTCCAACTGATGTAAACATAGGAAGTGCATAAATTTGATGTAAATAATCTATAGTATAAACCGCTCCTGTTGATAAATCAGTTATAGTAACTGTATAATCTGTACTTTGTAAAGTTTTTCCACTATCTGGATAAATAGTAACTGATCCACCATCTTTATCAAGCTCAATGCTCGTATCACTTATAATAGTTTCTCCTGTTGCTTTCTCAACAACTTTCACATTGAACTTATTGCCCTTTTTAAAGCTTGTACCAGAAAAATCTAATTTAATTCCCGTACCATCTTCACTTAATTTTAAAACTATCTTCGTTTCTTGAACACTTGTTTCCTTAATAAATATAACTCCGTTATATTCAATTCCATTTCCATTTACAATTCTAATTCTTACTTCTGAACCTGGTTTTACATTTTGTAATATGTATGAGTTACTTTGTATATCTTGTTGAGAAAGATTCCCTACTGGTTTTCCATCTACAAAAACTTGTCCTGATTGTATTCCATTTGTAAAGCTTCCCCAACTAATTTTAACTCCAGTTCCTGAAGGTTCTTGAGTTAGTCCTTTTACTTCTCTCGTTTCTGTATCATTTAAAATAACTTTTCTAATACTTTCATGAGTTATTTTTCCTGCAGAATCAAAAAATCTAACTCTTAAATAAAAACTTCCATCCACTGGAGAAACAAATTGAGCTCCCTTAGGCTTAACTTGTACATAACTTGGATTTGAAAAACTTGCATCCTTATCTACAACAACCTCTATTTTAGATGGTCTATTTGCATTATGACCATAATCCCAATTTAAATATACATCTTTTCCCAGTGTCCAATAATAAAAATAAGGAACTTGTTGCACATTTGATTGACTTGGACTTGTAGTAATAACTTCATTAATTACAGTTTCTTGAGTTCCATTAACTTGGCTTTCTGTTGTAACAGTAGCCATTGCTCCAATAGGCCCCATTAAAACACTAGCTGCAGCAGTAGTAGCAACTGATCCTTTTAAAATTTTTAATTTCATTTTACTAGACAACTACACCCCTCCTAAATAACTTTCAATATCATTAATACGCTTTTAAATTTGTTTTATTATTGTTTACATTCTACCATATTTGTTAATAGTTATCAAGATTTTAATATTTGTTACAAAATATACATTTTTATTCGAAAAAAAGGACATATCAACACCAAAATTGATATGTCCTCAAATAATTTATTTCATATTTTTATAAAAACTTACGTAAGCCTTATACGCCTCAAATATATCAGCTTTTGATGCAACTTCACATGGTGCATGCATATTTTGAAGAGCAACTCCAATATCTACAACTTCCATTCCATAATGAGAAAGGAAATATGCGATAGTTCCTCCTCCTCCTTGATCTACTTTACCTAATTCTCCAGTTTGATAATTTACACAATCATTATCAAAAATATTTCTAAGCTTTGCTAAAAACTCTGGATTTGCATCATTGCATCCACTTTTTCCTCTAGAGCCTGTATATTTAGAAATAGCTACCCCTCGCCCAAAAAATGCCGTACTTTGTCTTGGAGTTTCAGATGGGAAATTTGGATCAAAAGCACAAGTAACATCAGCTGAAAGCATGTAAGAATTTTGGAGAGCTCTCTTTAAAACTAAATCTGAGTAATCGCCACAAGCATTTATTAACTCTGCTGAAAAATTTTCAAATAATCTGGATTCCATCCCAGTAGCTCCAACGCTTCCGATTTCCTCTTTATCTGCTAAAATACAAACACAAGTTCTCTTAGGAATATCTTTTAATTCAAGCATTGCCATAAATGAAGTAAAGGCACAAACTCTATCATCTTGTCCATAACCTATAATCATACTTCTATCAAGTCCATAATCTTTTGCAGGTCCTGCAGGAACTACTTGAAGCTCTGATGAAATTAAATCATCTTCTTCCATATTATACTTATCCTTTAATATAGACAAAATATTTTCCTTAACTTTATTTTTAATTTTAGAATCACTAGAAACTGGTCTACTTCCTACTAATAAATTAAGCTGCTCTCCTTCTACAACTTCCATCGCTTTTTTCACAGCTTGATCTTTCCAAAGATGTGGAAGCAAGTCAGAAAATCCAATATAAGGATCATTTTCTCCGTCACCAATATTTATATTAATAACTTCTCCACTTTTCTTAATAACAACACCTTTTAAACACATTGGTCTTGCTACCCAATGGTATTTCTTAATTCCACCATAATAGTGAGTATCAAATAAACATAATCCATCAGCTTCATAAACCGGAGTTTGCTTAAGATCAACTCTAGGAGCATCAACGTGAGAACCTATTATATTAAATCCATTTTGAACATACTCTTCCCCTATTATAGCTAAAAGTAAGGTCTTATCCATTTTTGAATAATAAACCTTATCTCCTTTATTAAGCTTCTCACCATTTTTTATAACTTCTTTTAAATCCTTAAAATTATGTTTCTTAGCAACCTCTATAAAATAATGAACGCATTCTCTTTCAGTTTTATTGTTTGATAAAAATTCTTTATAAGAATTACAAAAGTTTTCAAGATTTAATAAATCCCCTTCTGTATACTTATTCCACGCATTTTTTATTATCTTATTTTCCTTCATAATAACTCCCTCCCATCTTCTTATAATATATTTAAAATCCATTAATATCAATAATCACCTTTCAAATAAATATATCATAACCAATCATTTTTCTTAAAAAGAATTATGAGAAAACAAACAATTAAAATCATAACTCCAATTATTATATAAATTGCATAACATGAACTTTTAAATGGCATAATCTCAAAACTCATTCCAAAAAAACTCGTAAGTAAATCAAGAGGAAGAAATATGGATGCAACTAAAGTAAATACCTTCATTAACTCATTTGTTTTATTTGAAATTTCAGACTCATAAGCTTCTCTTACTAAGGATAATTGTTGATTTAAGTTTTCAATTGATAAGGTTAATTTTTGGAACTTATCATTTATTTTTTCAAACAAAGAAATATCCCAATTATCTAAGATTTTATTTTCATTTAAAATAAGAGAATCTCCAATATACCTTAAAGGGTATAAATATTTTTTAACTCTATAAACCTGAGCTCTTAATTTTACAAGCTCCTCAAAGCTTCTCCTTGAATCATCTCTTAAAATATTAATCTCAATTTTATCTCCCTTAGAGCTTAAAGAATTTATTACAGAATAGTTTTTTAAAATTATTCTATCCAAAATCATATATAAAAGAGTTGAAATCTTTGGATTATTTTTAACAACAAAACAATTTTTGTTCTCTTTTAAATCATTTATAAGAGAAGTTAAAAGAGTACAATCTCCTTTATACATTGTAATTAAATAATTTTTTCCAAAAAATATATTTATATCATGAAATATTAAGCTAATATCATCGAACTCCAAAACACTAAGTCCCATAAACGTATATTCATTATAAAAATTTATCCTTGAAAATCTGTTTAAAAAATTATATTCCTGTATACATTCATCATCTATTTCAAAAGGCATTTTACTAAGTTCTTCTTCATTTAAAATAAACCAGTATAAATATTTGCTTAAGTCATATGTACTCTCTTTTTTAAATAATTTTGATATATTATAAATAATCAAACCTATTCACCAACTTATTTCAAGCTTCTATTTATACTATTATTTCTTATATACTTAAATTTTATTATTTAATTTTTATCTCCAATCATTCTCTCTCCTATTACATCAACAGCATCTGGCCTTCCTGTTTGCTTATACCTATAATTAGCAGCAGCAGCTTCAACAATTACAGAAATATTTCTTCCAGGCCTTATAGGGATTTGAATTAATTTAACCTTAACTCCCAAAACATCTTTATATAAATCTTCCGTTCCAAGTCTATCGTAACTATTATCATCAGTCCAATGTACAAACTCCACAATTAAATCGAGTTTCTTACTTTCAAGAACAGAAGATAATCCATAAATAGATGTAATATCTATAATTCCAACCCCTCGAACTTCAAGCATACCAAAAGTTATATAAGGACAATATCCTATAATATTTCCATCAATTTGTTTAAAATCAACAGCATCATCTGAGATCATTCTATGACCTCTTTTTATAAGCTCAAGAGCCGTTTCACTTTTTCCTATTCCACTATCTCCTGTAATTAGTATTCCACATCCATATATATCAAGTAAAACTCCATGAACACGAGTTTCAGGTGCAAGCTTTGTATCTAAATATCTTTGAAGTCTACTAATAATTCTTGTAGTTTCTTGATTTGTCCTTAAAACCGTTCTATTATAAAGTTTTGCGTATTTAATTAAAGCCTCAGGTATTTCAAGACCACGAGTAACTATAATGCATGGAGTAAATTTTTCTAAATACTCTTTAAATCTTATATCACAAATTGCCTTTGGTAAGGATTTCATGTAAGACCATTCAGTCATTCCAATTAATTGAATCCTCTCATTTGAAAAATAAGAATAATATCCTGATAATTGAAGTCCTGGTCTATTTAACTCAGCACTTTTAACCTCAATAGATAAATTACCAGGCACAATAACTTCAAACTTAAACTCTTCAATTAACTCATTTAATTTTACAGACATTTACTCAACTCCTTTTTTCTTATAATGCTTAAGTTGATTTTTAAAATTTCCTTTAACAATTTCCACATACTCTTTTCTTAATTTTTCCTGTTCTTCTTTCTCCTCTTTAGTTAATCCCTCATTTTTTGATTTATGATATAAAAAATTTATTCTATCAATCATTTTTTCCATATTCATATAAACTCAACCCCTCTTTTAAAGTATATATAATTAAAATTTTTCCTTCAATTAAATATTAGTTTCAAAAACTATTTAGATAAAATTCTAAATACTTATTGACAAAATTAAAAATCAAAATATATAATCTATTTAGATAAATTTCTAAATAGAAAGGTAAATATTTTGTGAGTTTAAAAGAAATGTTTAAAGCTCTTTCAGATCCAATTAGACTTGATATATTAATACTTTTAAAAAAAGGAAAACTATCTGCAGGAGAAATTTGTGAAAATTTTAATTTAACTGGAGCTACAATTTCATATCATTTATCAATTTTGAAAAAAGCTAAACTGATTTTTGAATCAAAGCACAAAAATTTTATTTATTATGAAATTAACACTTCTGTTTTTGAAGAAGTAATGTTATGGTTCTCACAATTTGGAGGTAAAAATGAAAATAAATAAAACACTAATAATATCAACAATTTTATGTATTATCCCAATGATAGCATCACTTCTCTTATACAATAAACTCCCTGAAAAAATACCAACACACTTTAATTTAAATGGTGAGGTAGATTCTTACGGCAGTAAATTTTTTGTATGTATTTTACTTCCTATTATTTTGTGTATAGGTAACTTATTTTTAAATATGCTCTTAAACAATGACCCTAAAAAACAAAATCACAATGAAAAACTTCTTACCATATCTAAGTTTATAATTCCTTCAATGTCATTAATATTTATTCCATCTTCTATTTTAATTTCTTTAGGATTTAAAATTAATATAGAAATTATAGTCTCATTATTTATTTCAATATTATTTATTTTAATTGGAAATTATCTTCCAAAATGTAGACAAAATTACACAATAGGGATAAAACTTCCTTGGACTTTAAATGATGAAAATAATTGGATAAAAACTCATAGACTTTCAGGTTTTTTATGGGTTATAACTGGACTAATTATTTTAATAACAACTTTCATAAATAAAAATCTATTATTTCATATCTTAATAAATTCGATTGTTTTAACTCTTATAATTCCTTGCATATATTCATTTATTCTATACAAAAAATCTAAAAGAACCTAGAAAAATTTTCTAGGTTCTTTAAAATCCGCAGAAACGCTGACTTATAAACTTAAGACCTGTTCTCCAACAGGTGGGCAATCCGCATAATATATATTTGCCTACTCCGCTTACGAAAACTGGAAGCATGACAGCAATATTAATTTAAGAAATCCCGATTAAGAAATGTAGGTTAAGCATAAAAGCCTCACGTGTTCCGCAGACAAAATTATTTTATCCATATATAAGCTTTTTATATTCCTTTTTAACTTTTAAAAATTCCTCTTCATCTTCTAAGAAATTATACTCAATATTTCCATCTACTACATCTTCTCGAACAACATAAGAATCTCCTGAATCCTTATCATCTCCAAGAATTAAATACTTCTTTTCATCAACAAATATTTCTGCAATAACCTCAAAAGTTATTTTATTTCCCTCTTCATCTTTAAAGTCCATAAAATATTTATCATCTTTGTTATAATAATTCATATTAATTACCTTCTAACTATTTTATCTTGAACAAGCAACCTGAGCAATAAGTTTTTGTACATCAATTATATTTTTATCTCCAGAAAATTCTCTAACAATAGGCTCTGCCATACCACTAACCCAAATTTTAATTTCAGAATCTTCATCAAAGTGTCCACTAGTTTCAATTGAAAATCTACTTATATTTTTATAAGGTATAGATTGAAACTCTTTTTTCTTTCCTGTTACTCCTTGTTTATCTATGAAAATAATTCTTCCTGTTGTAAATACAATAAGATCTCTCACATAAGAAAAAGCATACATAACTTCTTCCCCATTATATAAAACATCAAGAATTTGATTTTCAACTTCAACAGGGTTTGTATTTGTAGCATTACCAAGTAAGGTATTAAATATTCCCATTTTTAAAACCTCCTGAAAGATAATAAAAGCTTGTCTAACACATTTATTAGACAAGCTCTATTATATCAATTATTTTCTTTATCTTCTAGAAGAATTTTACAAATATTTCTACCTATTTTTTGATTACACAAATTTTCAAGGAGTTCATGTGCATTTACATTAGGACAAACCTTTGAAATAAACTTCTCAAAACTTTTAAAGTTCACATCACTTTCTAAAAGCTCATGAAATCTCTCATCATTTTCAAATTCTTCTTTATGATCATTTATCATATTAGATTTTTTATAATTTAATATGATAAGCCCCTTTATGATTAAAACAACTTGAGTGCAAGTTAAATTATTATCTAAAACAAACTTTGTAAAATCAAAATTAAGATTAAGCTCCCTATGTATTTCATCTGTCATTAATGTCAAAAAATTTATTTTATCCTCTAAAATTTCCACATCTAATACCATATAAATAAGCCTCCAAATATTAAAACTCTCTTTTGTAGTTTGTCCATTATAAAATTTCTTATGTAAAAAAAGAGTAGGACTTAAAATCCTACTCAAAAATATTATAATTGAGAAATTATTGATTTATAATTTAAAATATCATTTTTAAGAACTTCAATTTCTTTGTTTATTGCATCTGATAAATAATATTTTTGATAATTATCTTTAAGAGATGACTTCTTGTCTTCAAGAGCTTTAATCTCATCTTCACTCTCTTTTATAAAATCATTTGCAGATTTTTTAATAATTTCCTTTTGAGCATCTGTAGTTTTTTCTCCATTTTCAAAAGAAATCTTACCTTCTTTGTCTAACGAAATTTTAAATACATTCCCATCACTTCCTAAAACATAAGAAAAATAACTTGGAGTTTCTCCGATTGAAGAATCGATTTTAACTTCCTCACCTTTTGAAAATTTTTCAATATAATCATCTAAAATCTTTGTTCTTTCATTTATTTCTTTATCTAGTTCACTTACTTTCTCTTTCATAGCCTCAGGTGCTAAGAAAGTTAATTGTATAGTTTCCTTTTCAATATTTAATAGAACAATCTCTTGACTAATTCCATAAGCCTTAACTGATTGAAGCTGTTTTTCTAACTCTTTAATTTTCTTATCTTGCTCTTCTTTTGAAATTTTTGAAAGTTTAACGGCCTCAATTTCTTTTAAAATATTATAAGCTTTAGTATTTTCAAATTCTAAATTTCTCATAAAAATTTCTGACAGCTCACTTACAGGAACTTCAACATTTACATCTATACTATAAGTTCCATTAGAGTTAACACTAACTTTAAATATTTTGTCATAAGAATTCGTTGCATAAACTGATGATATCAAACTCTTAACTTCTGTAACATCTTGTTTTACATTAGTCTCTTCTACCACTTCAGTATTACAAAACATTCTCTTATAACTATTCTCATTAAAATTAGCTACACTATAATTTATCCATCCACTTAATCTATCTATTTTATCTTGTAATTCTTTAACTCTTTTATCTATTTCTTGTTGAACCATTTTAGTTTTCTTTAAAGCTTCTTGCTCTTGTTTTAAATCTTTAATTTTATTTTGAGCATAATTAACATCTTCTCTTAAAAAAGTTGTTGGCCCATACTCAAGAGTCTCAGGAAAATTCTCATATTTTTTAGGATCTTTCTCATATTCATCTAAAAGATTTTTAATATCTGTTAAAGTCTTTGTCTTATCACTTTCGCTTAAACTTCCTGAATTTATTCTGCTGAAACCTTTAGCAATAGATTTAAGAACTGATGGATTTACACCAGATAAATCATATTTCTTTCCTAAAACCTCAACCCCATCACTTACTTTTAAATTATTTATTTCATCATCACTTACAGTACACTCATATCCACTATTATTTTCTACATTCATAGCTTTAACTGGAAATACAACAGCTAATCCAAATAATGTTCCTGCCAAAATCGAAGATAATATTTTCTTTCTACCCATAACATAAACCTCTCACTAAAAATTTAATGGTTTTGTAATTAAAGACTTCTTTGTAACTCAAAAAGTTTTAAAATTGACTTTAAATTTTAATATTATTTTCCCTAACATAATAAAAGAGGTATTGTTGAGCAAATCCACTTAGATCTTTAAAAAGATTTCTTCCAAAATCTCTTATATTTTTTAAGGATGTATCTGGTGCAACATAAAATTTCATCATAGCTCTTTTAACCCATACATCAACTGGAAATGCTGAATACTTTTTCATAGAAAATAACATTATACAATCAGAAACCTTAGATCCAATTCCTGAAAATTTTTGAAGTTCCTTATGGCATTCATTATCAGAAAGATTAATAATATACTCAATATTGTTATTTTCATTTATCATATTAATGGTATTAAATAAGTACTTATCTCTAAATCCTGTAGAACACTCTCTAAATTCACTTATAGAAATTTTCGATAACTTTTCTAAGCTTGGAAAAAGATAATAATTTTTCCCATTATATTCAATCTTTTCCCCAAATTTTTCACTAATATTATTAATTGCCCTTTTTATCATAGGTATTCTATTATTAGAAGATATAATAAAAGATATAATCATCTCTAATGGATCTTGATTTAATATTCTAAGACCATGTCCAAAGTTTATTGCATTTGTTAAATATTCATCTAACTTCAAAGATTCTTTTAAAGAATCATAATCTCTTTCAAAATCAAAATATTCTATCCAAATATTTTCAAAATCATCAATATTGGAATTATGTATTATTAAATCATCATGAACCCTTTTAAGTTCTATAACTCTATCTTTAGCTACAATTATGTATGTATCGTCATAAGTTTTTTCCCACCTAAAACATTGACCATTTTCAAAAATATGTGGTAATACAAAATTTTTAACATCTTTTACAACAACTTTATTATCACTATAACTATAATTTTTAAAATCCATAAATTTTCCTCTTAATTTCTATTATTTATAAAATAAACCAACGTAAATAAACCATCATTTAAATGAACATTTTCAACAGATGTGTAATCTGTTGGATTTAAATCTACGGTTGCAAAATTCCAAATGCCTCTAACCTTATTTTTTAAAATTTCATAAGTTTGAAGAGTTTGAATTTCAGGTACACAAAGTATCGCAATATCTATATCATTTTTTTGTATATAATCATTCAAATTTTCAACGTCACAAACCTCAATTCCTCTAAAAGACACACCCACAAGCTTAGGATTTATATCAAATATTGCTTCTATATCAAATCCAATATTACTAAATTTAGAATAATTTATTATCGCTTGTCCTATGTTTCCTGCTCCAACTAAAATACACGAATATTTTTTATTTAACCCTAAAATTTCTTTAATTTTAGCATAAAGATCTTTAACTTTATAACCATATCCATGTTGTCCAAAATCTCCAAAGCAATTAAAATCTTGTCTAACTTGAGAAGCTGTAGATCCTAATTTTATAGCCAATTCCTTAGATGATACTCTCTCAACTTCCCTTTCCATAAATAATTCCAATACTCTTAAATACCTTGGCAATCTTTTTATAACAACTTTAGAGATATCATTACCCATTAATGTAATCCCTCCTAAGCATAAATCGTAATTAACTTTTAAATAACATTCTTTTAACTATAGCTTATCTATTTACTCTATATTATTTTAACAGAAAATATTAAAATTCAAAATATTCTTTATATACTATAAAATTTATATACAAAATCATTATAATTTAAATTTAAATCTTTCCCATGAATATAATCTATACTATAAGTATCGCTAATATCTTTTATATAATCTAATACCTTACTATCCAAAAATTTCGTAGTAAAAATAAATATATCCGTTATTCCCTTACTTTCACAAACACCTATTAATTTTAAAATATCTGATAACGTAAATTCACCACAACCATGGTTATCATAATATAAAAATTTTTCAACTTCCTCATCTTTTAAATAAATTTCATTATCATTTTTTAAAACATATGTACTTTTATACTTCCTCTCAAAAAACTCTAATATAAACCTTATAAATTCATCCTTATTAAAATCAACCAATTTATCTCCTACCATATTTTTTTCATTATAGATATTAAAAATTTTCAAAAAATTATCAACTATATTAACTATTAAAGGCATTAACATTATTATACACACAAATACTATAAATTTTGAAAAACTATGCATAATTTATTTCTCCTTCTGCTCTTTCATTTCTTTTACGTCCAAACTTTATTATTTCATAACCATCAATTATATCAATTCTATATCTTTGAGAATTTTTATTTAAACTATTTATAAAATCACTAGCTTTCCTATCCATATCTGAATTATGAAATATTATTCCCCTAGATACATTATCTTTTATCATACAACTAAGTAAATCCATAACTTCATCATACGTTACTTTTTCAAACTCATCTTTTTCTAATATATCTTTTAAAATACATGATACATAAACATCATTCTCTTCATTTATAAATTTAATATCTACAATCTCTCTCCCTGTTGTATCTTGTATATAAACTTCTTTAGATAATCCTTTTTCAAGAATTATGTATTTACATAGAGTTAAATAATAATCCATCCCAAAATCTAATAAATCTTTTCTAGTTAAAATTGAATTATACATATTATAAGTTTTAGTTTTCTTCTCTAAATATTTCTTTAAAATAATTAAGATCTTATTTAATAAAGCTAAAATAATTAATACAATAATTATTTTTAAGATATACATTCTATCCACTCCTTATCAAAGATCATTTATTATCAATTATTTCTAAATACTTAATTTTTATACAAAATAAGGTACGAAATCATAAATTATTCCCTACCTTATTTTATCTATTAATCTACTTATATTATTTGAGATATCCTTATTTAAAAATATATATGATCCTACAACTATATCTCTAATTCCAATATCATATACTTCATTTATTGTATCTAAATTAATACCACCATCTACTTGAATTTGTTTATTTTTTAAACCTTTTTTATATATTAATTCTTGTAAATCCTTTATCTTATCAACCATAGAATATATAAATTTTTGTCCTCCAAAACCTGGATTAACAGTCATAATTAATATTTTATCAACTAAATCTAAAATATTTTCAATATCTTTTATTGATGTGCCTGGATTTAAAGCAACTCCACAATCTATATTTTTTGTTTTAATATATTCTAAAGTTCTATGAATATGCTTACATGCTTCAACATGAACCGTTAAAGAATCAACTCCTGATTTCACAAAATCATCAATAAATCTTATAGGCTCATCAACCATTAAATGACAATCAAAATATAAATCACTAATTTTTCTTAAACAAGATATTTGTCCAGCACCAAAGGTTATGTTAGGAACAAAATTTCCATCCATAACATCAATATGAATTTTTTTAATTTTATTATCTTTAAGTTCTTTTAAATCCTTTTCTAAATTACAAAAATTTGCTGATAAAATAGATGGATATAATATTTTTTCCATTATCTCCTCCATAAGTTTTATTTAATATTATAATAAATATTCAAATTGTTTATAGTACATCATTTGATTTATTATATATTGTCTAACTTCTCCATCGGTTTCTTCTAAAATTTTATAGTTATATTTTTCTTTCCAATAATTAAATGTTTCATCATCAATTTCTCTTCTAAAAATTATCTCATAAAGAACTTTTATAAAGAAATCTATTTCTTTATTTACTTCATAAAACTCATCACTACTAACAATATCTATTATAAAATCATTAATAGCATAAGACTCCCTTTGTAACCTAAAATACCATTCATTAAATTCCTCTTCTGTTACCTCCCTATTAAGAGCTAATTTATAAGTTTTACAAATATATTCAGAAATAACATCTCCAACTTCAACATTAAAATCCTCTAATAAATATAATTTATTTCCTCCTATATATTCTAGATTTAATACTAAACCTGAATACACTTTACCTACTATTAATCCTGTTATTTCAACAAAATGATCATTTATTATAATATCTATAATTGGAAATTCTAATATATTTCCTCTAAAAAGTCCATCTGTAGACACCCTAACACATGTTCTTAATTTTGAATCAACCATTATATTTTCGACTTTTAAAACTTGTAATTTCTTAGTATCAACTTTTACCTTATTTTGAAACCCAAAATCTCCATAAGCTTTATTTAAAAATACTTTTTCAGACATTCTTTACTCCTAAATATTGATAATTTTAAATAAAATCTTTAAATTCTTTTTTACTATTTAATAAATCAAATAAATATTTAACTTCTTGCTCTCTTTTTCTATCCATTATCAGTATTACATCTCCAGTATTAACTATAATTAAATCCTGTACACCAAAATTGATTATCAAATTATCATTTCCAAATATTAAACAATTTTTACTATCTTCTAACAAAACATTTCCTTTTAAATAATTTTCCCCTTCTTGTTTTAGAATTTTAGTCAATGAAGTAAAACTCCCTATATCGTCCCAATAAAAATCTCCACAAATAACATATGCTTTTCTAGTTTTTTGCATTATTCCAAAATCTATTGATATACCATCTAATTGATTATAAATTCTATTTACAATTAATTCCTCATCTTTATTATCTATGCTTTTATAGATTTCAATCATACCTCTATATATTTTAGGCAAATATTTCTCAAGCTCTCTTAAATACACATCTGCCCTAAAACAAAAAATACCACTATTCCATAGATATCCACCATCTAATACAAAATCCTTTGCAATTTCATAACTTGGTTTTTCTGTAAATCGCTCTACTTTATAAACATCTATATTTGAAAATTTTTCTCCACAAATTATAGATTTTCCTATTTGTATATATCCATATCCTGTTTGTGGAATTTTAGCTTGAATTCCTATTGTAACTAATCCACGTTTTTTGTTTGATATATCTATTGCGCAATTTAAAATATTGTAAAAATTATCGGATGCCTCAATATGATGATCAGATGGAAAAATTAACATAACTGCATCCTTGTCCTTCTTTAAAAGTTTAATAGCCGCTAACGCTATACAAACTGCAGTTTCTTTATTAGATGGTTCTACTATTATATGATCCTCAGATATAAAAGAATTTGACTCCTCAAATACTTGTTTTTTATATTCCTTATTTGTTACAATGTATAAATTTTCATTATCAATTATATGAGAAACTCTGTCTAGAGTATTATATAAAAGAGTTTTATTATCAACTATATTAAGAAATTGTTTAGGCTTATTAACTCTTGATAAAGGATAAAGCCTTGCCCCTTTTCCCCCAGCTAAAATTAAACCATATGTCATATTAAATCAACCTTAATAAAATTTTTATACATATTATGAAATTTTTATTATCTGATTGATTAAAATATAGAAAATTTTTTAATAGGACTAAATAAAATTAATGCTTTACCTACTATTAGATCTTTTAAAACAAACTTATCCTTCCAAAATCTAGAATCAAGGGAATTATTATTATTATCCCCTATAACGAAATAAGCTTCATTTGGAACTACAATCTCTTTATTTTGTATATTACCTTCATATGTATATGAATCTTCAAAATTTACGTTACTATTTTCTATAATATATTCTCCATTTATCTTAAGATTAAAATTTTCATCTATTAATATTCTATCTCCAGGAATTCCAACCACTCTTTTAATAAGCATTCGTCCTAGCTCCTGTGAATAAAAAATTATAATATCATTTCTTTGTATCTCATCTTTACTATCTATTTTAGATACGATGATTTTATCTCCCTCTTCTATTGTTGGTGCCATAGAGTTTGAACTTACAGAAACATAAAACATAGACTTATTAAAACTAATTGCTAAAAATATAGGTGCTACTATAAATATTGCTACCCAAATAAATACTCCTATTATTTTGTTAAAATTTAAATATTTTTTTGTATAATTATTATTCGTTTTCGTATACACTCCAGTGCATTCCCTTCATCCCTTAATACATTTAATTATACATATTTATACTAAAAATTCCTATTTAATTTTTAAACAAAAAAATAAAGTCACCTACTTAAAGGTGACCTTATTTTAGTTAGAATTTCTCTCTGCAATAATACTCTTAACTTTCATGAGCCTTGTTAACGCTCCTCTTTCATTTTCATCAAGTTTCATTCGTATATATTTAATTGTTTCTTGAAGATCTGGAATGGTCCTATACTCTAGAGCATTAACTCTTCTTCTTGTTTTCTCAATTTCATCAGCCATAAGTTGAGTTGATTTTTCAATCTCTGCAAGTTCTAATAATTCCGAAAAAATACTTTTTAAATTCAAAATTGATAAATCTAACTCCGCATTAGTGTTAAAAAATCCATACGGTACTGTTCCATCATCTTCAGATACATTATCAAATTTAAATACTGGAACTTTTACGCTCATTATATTTTTAACCCCAACATCAAGAGATATTTTACTAATAGGATAAAATATTGCTTCCTCTAAAAATTCGCTTCCTAAAATCGCTTTAGACATAACAAAATCTTTAAAAGTATTTAATAATTTCTCCTCAACTCTTTTTCTAAGTTCATTATTATACTTAACAAGAGTTATAAATTGTCTCATAAGCTCATCTTGTTTATCTTTTAAAAGCTTATGACCTCTTACCGCTACAACCAATCTTTTCTTTAATTTACTGAGCTCCATACGAGTTGGGTTAACATTTAATCTTCCCATATTACTTCATCCCCAACCTTAATCTTTTTTAAAGTACTTTTCTAAATATTCATCTCTTATTCTCTTAAGCTCAGTTTTTGGAAGTATTCTTAAAAGTTCCCAACCAAGTTCAAGCGTATCTTCAATACTTCTATTTGTTTCAAATCCTTGATTCAAATATTTCTCCTCGAAAGCTTCAGCAAACTTTGCATATTTTAAATCTGTTTCAGATAACGCAGACTCTCCAAGAATTGATGATAATTCTTTTGCTTGCTTACCTTGTGAATATGCTGCAAATAATTGGTTCATAGTATCTGCATGATCTTCTCTTGTTTTATTTTTTCCTATACCTTTATCTTTAAGTCTTGATAATGATGGTAAAACATCAATTGGAGGAAGTATTCCTTTTTTAAACAATTCTCTTGATAAAATTATTTGCCCCTCTGTTATATATCCTGTTAAGTCAGGAATTGGGTGAGTTTTATCATCTTCTGGCATTGTTAAAATTGGAATTTGAGTAATAGATCCTTCTTTCCCTTTTAACCTTCCAGCTCTTTCATATAAAGTAGATAAGTCTGTATATAAATATCCTGGGTATCCACGTCTTCCTGGAACCTCTTTTCTTGCTGCTGAAACCTCTCTTAATGCTTCTGCATAGTTAGTCATATCTGTCATTATAACTAAAACGTGCATTCCTTTATCATAAGCTAAATACTCTGCACAAGTTAAAACCATTCTTGGAGTAGCTATTCTCTCTATAGCTGGATCATTTGCAAGATTCATAAATAATACAGATTTATCTATAGCTCCTGTTTTTGTAAAGTCATCAATAAAGAATTGTGCTTCCTCAAATGTAATTCCCATTGCTCCAAACACTACGGCAAATTTTGAATCAGAATTTAAAACTTTTGCCTGTCTTGCAATTTGAGCTGCAAGTTCTGCATGTGGAAGTCCTGATGCTGAGAACACTGGAAGTTTTTGTCCTCTAACAAGAGTATTTAAATGGTCTATTGCTGATATTCCCGTTTGTATAAACTCTGAAGGATAATCTCTGGCAACTGGATTTATTGCTATACCATTTATATCTCTTTTAAATTCTGGTATTATTTGTGGTCCATTATCTTTTGGTCTTCCCATACCATCAAAAATTCTTCCCACCATATCTTCAGATACTCCCAACTGAAGTGGTCTTGCTAAGAATTTACACTTAGTTGTACTTGGTGAAATTCCACTTGATCCTTCAAATATTTGAACCATAGCTGTTGAACCATTAACTTCTAAAACCTTACCTCTACGTTTTTCTCCATTACCAAGTTCAATATCAACCAATTCATCATATTTTACGTCAGATACACCTTCAACCATCATAAGAGGACCTACAACTTCCTTAACTGTTTGATATTCCTTAATCAACGGCTACTCCCTCCTCTTGTATTAATTTTTCCATATCTTTTTCTAACTCTACTAATATACCATCAATTTTACTTAACTCTTTTTCAGGTATATACTTAGCTCTTGCTATTTTATCCCTTATATCAAGCTTTAAAATCTTATCTAAATAAACACCAGCATCTAATGCTCTATCAGCTTCAGATTTAAATTTTAATATAAGCCCTAACATCTTATATTGTTTATCCATAGAAGAAAATGTATCAATTTCATGGAAACCATTTTGTTGTAAATAATCTTCTCGAATTGACTTTGAAACCTCTAATTTTAGTCTATCCCTATCTGATAGAGCATCTATACCTACAAGTCTAACAACTTCTTCAAGTTGTGCTTCATCTTGAAGTAAACTAATAGCTTCGAGTCTCATTTTATTCCAATTTTTATATCCTTTTGTTTCTTCTAATGCTTTTCCTACTGTATTTGCATAAAGAGAATATGAATTTAACCAGTTTATAGATGGGAAATGTCTTTTATATGCAAGTTGTGCATCAAGTCCCCAGAACACCTTAACTATACGTAATGTTGCTTGAGTTACAGGCTCTGATAAATCTCCTCCTGGAGGTGAAACCGCACCTATTGCTGTTATAGCTCCAACTCTCTTATCTTTACCAAAACATACAACTTTTCCAGCTCTTTCATAGAACTCCGCAAGTCTTGATCCAAGATATGCTGGATATCCTTCATCTCCTGGCATCTCTTCTAAACGACCAGACATCTCTCTTAAAGCTTCCGCCCATCTTGAAGTTGAGTCTGCCATTATAGATACCGAATAACCCATATCTCTAAAATACTCTGCAATAGTTATTCCTGTATAAATACAAGATTCTCTTGCTGCAACTGGCATGTTTGAAGTATTAGCAATAAGAACTGTTCTTTTCATAAGACTTTGACCAGTTTTAGGGTCAATTAATTCAGGAAACTCCATTAAAACATCCGTCATCTCGTTTCCTCTCTCTCCACAACCAACATATACAACAATTTCAGAATCTCCCCATTTAGCTATTTGGTGCTGAACTACTGTTTTACCTGCTCCGAATGGTCCAGGTACTGAAGCTGTTCCCCCTTTACTTACTGGGAAAAATGTATCTATAACTCTTTGACCTGTTATCATTGGCTCTTCTGGCCTTAATTTTTGAGCATAAGGTCTTCCTCTTCTTACAGGCCATTTCTGCATCATAGAAATTTCCTTATCCCCATTTTCTGTTTCAATTATACATACTGTCTCAGCTACATTAAACTTACCTGTTTTTATTTCTTTTACACTACCTTCTACACCATAAGGAACCATAATTTTATGTAAAACAACAGGTGTTTCTTGTACAGTACCTATAACATCTCCAAAAGAAACCTTATCTCCTACATTCACTACTTGTTTAAAGTCCCAAACCTTTTCTCTATCTAATGAAAATACTTCTACTCCTCTTTCTAAGAAACTTGAATTTGAAGCTTTCATATACCTCTCTAATGGTCTTTGTATACCATCAAACATCGATTCAATTAATCCAGGTCCAAGTTCAACACTAAGAGGTTCACCAGTTGAAATAACCTCATCTCCTGGTCCTATACCTGAAGTTTCTTCATAAACCTGTATAGAAGCTTGATCCCCTCTAATTTCAATTACTTCACCGATTAGTTTTTTCTCACCAACTTTTACAACGTCATATACCTTAACTTTTTCAAGACCTTCAGCAACAACTAAAGGTCCTGCAACTTTGACTATTTTACCAGATTTCAAATATTTCTACTCCTTTCTATAAAATATTTACCCCAACTGCTTTTTCAACATTATCATTAATCTTTTTAATACCAATTCCTAAACTTCCTTGGCTACTTGGTATTAATACAACTGCTGGAGTATATTTTTTCTGATATCTATCAATTGTATCCATTATTTTATTTGCTATATTTTCAGTAACAAATATAATGGAATAATTGCTCACAGCTAACTTATCAATAGTTTTTCTTGCCTCTTCTCCATCATTGCATGGAAAAATTTCAAGACCAAGAGCTTTAAAAATGAATATTGAATCTCTATCACCAACAATAGCTACCTTATGCATAACTCTTTCTCAGCCTCCTTTTTATAGAGTCTGAATCAACATTATTAATCTTACCAACTAAAATAATTCTAATATTTTTTATCTCATTTTCTTTAGCATTAATATATCCAATAATAGGTGCTAATCCTGTTGAAATTATTTTTGCATTTTTTAAATATTCCATTAAATAATCATCTAAATCTTTATCAAGAATACTTAATTCATCATTATTTACATAATCTTCAAGACCATCTTTTACATATTTGTACATGTTAGTCATTGAAAATCTATTAATTATATTTTCTTTAGGCTCTACAAATATTGTTCTTAGTGTGCTTAGAGGGATATTCCCTCCAGAAACTATAACCTCATCAAATAATTTCTTCTCTATAGTTAACTTTTTCATTCTAAATAAAGTTCTTACATTGAATACATCAATTAAAATACTAACGTATTTTGTTAAGAAATCATTTCTTATATTTTCACACTCTACTATTAGATCTTTAAACATTTGTCTATCTATTATAATGTCTATTCTTTGAGGATTTTTATTCTCTTCAAAATCTTTGCACACTTTCTTTATAAGATCGGTCATTTCTTTAGGTAATGGTATATAATTTTCAGTTTTAATACATTTATAAATAAATTCATTATCAAAACCATCTATTTTAAATAACAAATTACCTAAATCAATATCTAAAAATTTTGCTTTAATCATTACTTTTAAATTGTTATACTTATATTTCTTTAAGAATATATCAATTAAATTTTTGTTATTAAAAATACCATTTAAACTTCTAAATAATTTTTCAAACTCTAATGCTAAAACCTGTTCATAGTTTGAAATATTTATATCCTCTGAAATATTTTCTCCATAAACAGTTTCAGATAAAAATTTAAATACTTCACTTAAATTTTCAAGTTCTAACATTCTATTATATTTAACATTATCTATTAGCTTTTTTTCATAAATACGTATTTTAGGTATAACATCTAAATATAATTTTTCACTCATAAGCATACCTCCTAATTAAAAAGAAGGTTTGACACTTCAAATTCAATATCATCTCTAATAGAATTTACTAAAACATCAAAAGAGTAATTTATGAAAACTCCATCTTTTTCTAAAATAAAACCACCTTTTAAATTATCAGATGGTTTTATTCCTATTACTTTAAAATTATTTTTTACTTGAGTATTTACTTCACTTGTAAGATTATCTACAATATTTGAATATTTATCAGGTATTAATAAGAAATACTCTCCCGAAACATTTAATTTATTTAAAGTATTTACTACATATCCTTTAAATTTTTCTTCATTTAAGTTTAAAAGTTCTTCCAATGCTTTTGAAAAAACTTCATCTAATACCTTGCGTCTAGCTTTAAGTTTGTTATTTCTAATTTTAAGCTCACATTTAGAAATAATTTTATCTTTAAGTTCTTTTCCTTCTATTTGTGCTTTTTTTAGAATCTTATCTTTATACTCATTTCCTTCATCAATTTTCTTTGAAACTATTTTATCTGATTCTGCTCTCGCTTTATTAACAATATCTTGTTTTTTCTCTTGAGCATCATTTATGATTTTATCTACTAAAACTTTAAAATCCGACACTATTTACTCACTCCAAACTATTTAAAGAATAGAACCATGAATAATGAAGCAACAAATCCTAAAACTGCATATGTCTCAACAAGTGTTACGTAAATTACCCCTTTAGTAGTGTGCTTTGGATTTTTCGCTAAAATTTGTATTGCTGATGCACAAACTTTTCCTTGTGCTATCCCTGAAAATAATCCTGTTAAAGCTATTGGTAATCCTGCCATAAAAAATTGAAACCCTTGAACTATTTGTGGAAATTGACCATCAAAAACACCTGAATTTAAAAATATTAATAACCCAATAACAAAACCAAATAAACCTTGTGTTCCTGGTAAAGCTGTTAATAGAACTGTTTGACCAAATTTTTCTGGCTCTTCTGATAAAAGACCTGCTGACGCTTGACCTGCTATAGATACTCCTTTAGCTGATCCTACTCCTGATAATCCTACTGCTACTGCAGCTCCTAATAATGCTAATATTAATCCACCATATTGTACTAAAAATTCTGAAATTGTCATTAAAACATTCCTCCTAAAATATCTTTAATTTTATTTTTTAATTTTTATATATTTATCCGTATATTTAAACGGCATAAATTTACGTCCACCACCTGTGTAAAACTTGCCAAAAAATTCTAAGTATTGTAATCTTGCTGAGTGAACATAAGTTCCTAAAGCATTTATACCTAAGTTAAATAAATGAAGAGGTATAAGCATAAGTGGCGTTATAACTATATTAAATGGAAATGGTATTAACCCTCCCATTATATTGAAGGCATTAGCTATAAATCCTGATGCAAGACCTAATGCTAATAAACGTGAATATGAAATTATATCTCCAACATATCCTGTTACTCCATAAACTCCATATACACCTCCACCAATTTTCCCAACAAGAGTTTCTGATTCTCTTCCTTGAGTAAATAGCAGAATTAAAATACCTATTACCATACAACTTGCTCCTAGAGTTGTATTAAACATAGGCACAACCCCTTGAAGTGCAAGAACCAGCACTCCAAATAATATAAGAAGCCATGAAAATACATCATATATAACTTCAACTTTTCTTCCATTTTTAAAGTAAACAATAGCTTTCATTATTAATCCAAGTATCAAATGTATAAATCCAAAAGCTATTGCAATTAAAAATATAGTCATAATATCTGTGTTTACATCTAAAACAACCGGAACTTTTATATTCAAATACCTTTGTAAAAAATCTCCAAAATATGCTCCATACAAGATACCCCAAACTATGGTTGAAATACCTGTAAATATAAACATCCTATACGAATTCTTCTTTTCTTTAGTTTTGGACTTTACATATAAGTAAGAAGATATCAAGGTAATTAAAAGACCATACCCAGCATCAGCAAGCATCATTCCAAAAAACACTATAAAGAATATGGAAATTACAGGAGTTGGATCAATCTCCCTATATGCAGGATAACTATACATTTCTACAACTCCCTCAAATGGGGCAACCATAGCACTATTTGAAAGTTTTACAGGAACATCTCCTGAATTTTCCAAACTAACATCCTTAAGTTCTAAATAAAAATTTGATCCTATAGATTTTTCTAAAGCCTTTTTAAACTCATCAACATTATTTTCCTCAATATAACCCTCACAAATTAATATGGAATTACTTTGTAGAAATTTTTGATAAGTATGTCCTTTAACAACGTTAGAATTAAAGTACTCATAAGCTAATTGTAAATCTTCTCCTTTAGATCCATAGGATTTAATTTTATCTATGAGCTTATTTTTCTCTTCAGAAATAGATAGTTTTCTTTGTTCCAAAGATTTTAAGTAATCACACACACTATCTTCATAATTTAAAACTTGAAAATTAAATCCCTTTAACCTCAAAAAATCCATAGCTTCTTGTTTTATTTCATTGTGAACAATTATTGCCATATATGAATCTTGTTGAGTTGAATTTATTACATACAAATTTGAAAGTTTAAAATCAGAAGTAAATTTATCAACAATTTCTTGTTCTAATTGCTTTGATATACTTCCCAAAATTGTAGTTACATATTTTAAATTCATATAATCTTTAACAGGTCCCTGTAAATTGTTCCAATGCTTATTAAATTCAATTTCAGAAATACATTTCATATATTCTGAATCAAGAGATGCTATTTGAGATTTTATATTTTTAAGTTCGTCATAAATACTTTCCCAAGAAAATGAATCAATTTTATTTTCCAAAACATTGTACCCTATTTCAACTTTATCATCTGTTAATGATTTAATTAAAGGTTGTTTAGGTATATATGGTTTTAAAACTTCCAAACAATATTTTAATTTGTTTAAATTTTGCTCATTTAATACATCTTTTTCGTCTAATTCTGAATAATTTAACTTCTCTAAAATTTGTTGGAATTCTTTACTCTTAGTTTCGTCATCACCATCTCCATACTTTCTAAAATCTCTAAAATCAGCTCCTCCAAAAGCTTGAAGCTCTTTAAGAAGATTATGTTTGTCTTCTTTCAAAAAATATAGAGAGAATTCTTTCATTTTAACTATTGCCATACTCCAATAATCCCCTCAATTACTTTTTTAATACCTAACTTCTTTTTCTCTTCAGAAATATTAAAAATATCGGAAATATTTGTTTCTGATTTTTTCTCCAATGTCATAGCGTAATCATTAGCTTCAACTTCATAATTCGAAATAATTTTTTTATATTCATCATTAGCCTTATTAACAATGTTTTCATATTCATTATTAGCTTTATTTAATGCATCATTAAATATTTTTTTACTCTCTTCTTTCGAACTATCTAAAATCTGTTTAGCCTGTTCTTCAGCTTTTTTTATTTCTTCTATTACACTAATATTCATAAAATCATCACCTCAATTTTATAAATTAATATTGACTTTGAAATAGAAATATACAATTTTTTGAAATTTATTTTTTAATACCATCAGTAAACTATTTATATTCTAAAAAACCTCCTAAAATTTTTTAATATAGTTTACTAATTATACAATACACATAGTTAAAATACAAATTTGATTCCCTCTTATTATAACCTATAAAATAAAAGATATCCTAAATTTAAATTTAAATTTAGGATATCTTTTATTCGTGTTTAATTTATTAAGAATTACATATCTTTTCATATACATCTATTAAAAATCCTGCACTAGTTTCATGTGCTTGCCTTATTATTCTAGAAGCTATATACATATATCTTTCTTCTCTATTTTCGATATTCTTACTTTCATTACTAACTTTCTGAGAAAATATAATGTTCTTTATAATATAATCTTCAATTTTATTAAATCGTTTAATTCCAGTTTCAACTTTAAATTTATCTTCATCATATATTTTTGAAATAATCCATAATTCAAATTTTCTATGTTCATTAAACAAATCAACACTTCCATGCTGAGGAACTGTAGAATCTTGTATAAGATGAAGACATACCCCTACATAAAACATACATTTATTTATTTCACCTTTTTCAAGATAAAACATAGCTGTTCCATAATATTTTTTAAATTCATTTAAAAGATTTGAAAATCCATAAAGCCCTTTTAAAGTTTCCACATTATAAAAATGATTGCTACTTTTACAATCAGCGTCCGCCCAAACAACTCCATCATTTAAAAAATTTATATGTTTCTTCATAAAAATACTAATATCATATAACGTTTCATTATTAAGTATTTGTACTACATTTTCATTTATAAATTTGTGGGTTACACAATAAGTTTTCATTATCAATTTTTTTATAGGGTTTATCATATCCATTATTTTTCGTACTGCTTTTCCATACGTTAATTCAACTCTTCCCATTTAATTCTCCTTTTACAAAAATTTATTACCCATACATAATAATTATATATTTACAACAATTACTAGAGTTAAATATATCTTTTCTCTTTCAATGCATTGAGAATTGTTATTAAAATTATATCAAATATACTCTCTATTCTCAAATCATATCTTAAAATCTACAATATTTTTAAAATATACCTACCCTATATCCCCAATAAATATATAGAATTTATTATGTTCATATTTTTTCCTTTTTTGGAATTATTATTTATAATATTATTTCTTAAAACCTATTTCGTAATCTTTACGAAAAATATTAATAATAATTTTATAAGAATAAAATTTTTTATATTGAAATAGATTTAAAATATATGGTCTCACAAGGAGGGGGAAGTTTGGAAAAAAATAATTTTTACAAAAAATCTTTTATATTGAGCTCATCTAATATTTTAACTGGCGTTCTTGGATTTGTTTTTTCAATTATTCTATCAAAGGAATTAGGATCTGAAGCTCTTGGTTTATATGGTCTTCTTATGCCTATATATAATCTTTTCATATGCTTGATGTGTGGCGGTATATTAGCATCTATCTCAAGAATTACTGCAGTATATTTCGATAATAAATACTTTAATAAAGTTAACTTAACAATGAAAACTTCTATGGTATTTACACTAATATGGTCCTTAATTATAGCAATTATCGTATACACTCTAGCTCCTATAATAGCTCAATTTATAATAAAAGATAATCGCATAATAACTTCTATTAAAATAATTTGTCCTGCAATGATATTTATATCTATTTCTAATATATTAAAAGGATATTTCTATGGAACATCTCAAATAAATGTACCTTCTATAATCGATATACTAGAAAAATCAATGAGAATTATTGTACTCATATTCGTAATTAAAGTTTTTAAATTTCAAACTGTTGAATCAACAGTTACAGCCGCATACATATCAATCTGTTTAGGAGAATTTTTAAGCTATATTTTCCTATACGCTTACTACAAAAAAATTAATTCTAAATATATAGATAATAGACCTGCTAATATAAGTAAGAGAAGTCTTTTATTTGATATGCTAAAAATAGCATTTCCTCTTTGCATAAACGGATTAATTACAACATTTCTAGCAACTGTAACAACTCTTATTATTCCTAGAAGACTTTTAAAAGCGGGATTTGATTATAGCCAAGCATTATCTCTTATGGGAAAATTTAATGGAATGGCTTTAAATATTGTTTTATTTCCTATAATTATAATAAGTTCTATTTCAACCCTATTAATTCCAGATTTATCAAAATCTATGAATAAAAACAATATTAAAACAGCAGAAAAAAGGATACGTGAGGTTATAAAAATTGCATTTATTCTTGGCCTTGCAACTTTAGTTATATGTTTTGTTATACCTGATGAACTTTCTTACATGTTCTTTAAACGAAATGATTTAGGAAACTATATTTGGTTTGCAAGTCTTATAACTCCAATGTTTTTTATATCTTTAACAACTTACAGCATTTTAAATGGACTTGGAAAACAAAATAAAATCTTAAGAAACTCTCTTATATGTTCATTTATAGAAATCTCTCTTATATATTTCCTTGCAGGATTTTCAAAAATAAATATTTATAGCTACGCTATAGCCATATTTGTTGATTCATGTTTATCTGTTATTTTAAATCTTAGAGAAATTAAAAAGACTATTAAAATTCAAACTGAAATACCAAAATATATAATTTACATTCTTCTAAGTATTTTAATGATTCTTGTTTTATACTTGATAAAATCATATATACCACCTAAATTTGAACTTCTTCAAAACCTTCTCATAATCTTCTCAGGATTTAGTGTTTTTGGAATAACCATTGTAAGAGATATTCGTCAACGTCCATTTTCATTTAGATAAAAAATATGAGTAAATTCTATTTAAAGAATTTACTCATTATTTTTTCTGGTATTATCTTTACAAATGCACTAGGCATAAACTCTAAATCATCTTTACTAATATATCTTAAAAATACTATAAACAAGAAATATATAATGCCTCCCAAAATACACGATAATCCAAAAGATATATATACTCCAACTTTTGCTCCATTAAAAATATTTATAAAACACATGTAAAAAATAAATACAAAAGTTCCCATTATAATAGAAGATATTAAAGGCTTTACCATACCTCTAAATAATCTGCTCTTAAACTTTATATATTTTCTAATTAAAATAGAGTTAATAATCATAGGAATTAAAAACCCTAAAATACTACCAATTACAGCTCCATTTATATTTATACTTGGAATTCCTATAAAATAATAATTACTTAAAAGTTTTATAACAACCCCAAATAATAAACTTAAAAACACAGCATAAAATTTATTTACTCCTTGTAAAATTGTAGTTTGTATTTGAACTATAGACATAAATATTACAAGAGATGATCCATAAAGCATTAATTTATATCCATCACTATATTGAGATGAAAACAATATAGAATAAATTGGTTTACCTAAAACCCCAAGTAAAATGCACGCTGGTATTGAAATTAAAAAGCTTATCTTTAATGCAAACTTTATCTTATTAAACAATTCCTCTTTATCTTTTAAAACTACAGATTTTACAATACTAGGAATTACAGCTGATGATAAAGCTGCAATAAAAGCTAATGGAACATATATTAAAGTTTTGTACTTTCCTAAAAGTCCATACAAAATATCACTTGTACTTGTATCAAATCCCGCAACTAAAAGTCTATTCTTTACTAATGCTAAATCTATAACCGATCCAACATATTGTATACCAGAAGTTAAAATTACAGGTATTCCATATTTAAAAAACTTCTTTATTATTTTTGATGTGGGAACTGTACTTCTTCTTTCAAGTTCACAACTTAAATAAGGAGTTGAAAAAGTCATATTATAAATTATCTTGTTTCTTTTAAGTACGATTATCAAATAAATTATCGCAATAAAAGCTCCTATAGTCGTACCTATTGTTCCTCCTGCAGCACCTAATTCTAAACTTTTATTTACTAAAATAAAAGCAAAGAATGCACTTATAAAAATATTACAAATTTGTTCTAAAACTTGAGAAATGGCAATAGAAGACATACTTGATATTCCTTGAAAAAATCCTCTATAAGCTGCAAGTATTGAAGTTACAAATATTGTTGGTGATAAAAATAATATTCCTAAATAAGATCTCTCACTTTTAAAGGCATTTGATAAAAACTTAGAACTAAATAAAAGAAGTAGTGAACTTATAAGTCCTATGAAAAACAAAATTCGTTTTCCTACATAAAAAGTCTTTACTATATTTTGTTGCTCATCTAAAGCTGAAAATTCTGCAATTTGTTTAGCTATTGCTATTTGTATTCCAGAATTTGTTATAACATAAATAAGAGTAAATATATCATATGATGCTAAATATATACCATATCCTTCATCCCCTAATATCCTTATAATTATTGGAACATAAAATAAGGACATAACTTTTACCAATATGTTTGCAAAGGATAATGCTATAAAATTTTTACCTGTGGATTGCTCTTTCATGTAATTTCCTCTAAACTTTAAATTCCTGTTTCATTATTCTTTTAAATTGTGATGGAAGAGGCATCACAATTACTTTATTATTTAAATAACTAATACTCATATCTTCATCTATTCCATTAAAATGGAGTTTATATGCAAATAATAATTGATTTTCTACTCCATATTTGTTAAAAAAGAAATTTCTTAGTTCTTTATTCCCGTACTTTAAATCTCCCAAAATAGGATTTCCTAAGAATTTTAAATGACTTCTAATTTGATGACTTCTTCCTGTTATTAAATTTATATCTATTAAACTTACAACTCCATTTGTATCTAAATTCTTTACTTCCATAATTATTTCTTTTGAATCAGGAGTTTTCTTTAAAGATACAGTAGATTTATTAAGTTTTACATCCTTTTTTATATACGCTTTATATAGTCCATCTTTAATTTTTCCCTCAATTAAAGCCATATAATGTTTCTTAACTTTTCTCTCCCTAACAACCTCATTTAACTCATATAGAGATTTATTATTTTTACCAAACATTACAAGTCCATATGTATTCCTATCTAATCTATTAACTGAAGATGGTGAAAAAGTAAGAGTTTTCTCTGGTATATAATCTCCTTTTTTAATTAAATATGTTCTTACATTACTTGTTAAATCATTTACTAAATCATCCCCCATTGAATGAACAACAGTATCAACATCTTTAATTACAACCAATAAATTTTCATCTTCAAAACACACCTTAGGCTTTATATATTCTCCTTCACTTTTAGGAGTAATAAACTCCTCTTTAGTTTTTATTTCATAATGATAACCAAATATCCTTATAACATCATCTTCTTGCAATTTATAATCAATGGGTTTCTTCTTCCCATTTACCTTTATATTTCCCTTTCGTATATCACGAAAAATCAAATTAAGTTCCACATCTTTAAATAATTTCCTTAAAAATTTATCTAACCTTTGATCCTTCTCATTAAATCCAATTTTAATTTCTTGTTTCATTACTTCTCCTAATCTAGTTACTATTTAAATAATTAAATGCAAGGGCACTTTGAAGAGCTACTCCATATACAAGTCCATCTTCATCTAAATCAAATAAACTTCCATGAGCTGGGTGAGTTATTCCTTTTAAAATATTTCTCGTTCCAAGAAAATAAAAAAGAGATGGCACAGCTTCTGCAAAATATGCAAAACTTTCAACTCCCATAGAAGGAGGAATATCTAATATTACATTTTTCTCCCCAAGAATTTCTTTAGAAATTTTCTCCCCAAAAGAAACCATTTCATCGCTATTATATAAACAAGGGTACCCATTGGTAATATCAAACTCAACCTTTACCCTCATTGCATTTCCAATTGATGTGCATATTTCCTTTAATCTCTTAACTGCATACTCTCTATCTTCTTTCGTTATTGTTCTAATTACCCCTTCTAAAACAACCTCTTCAGGAATTATATTAGGAGCAGTTCCCCCAATAAATTTTCCAATAGTTATAACAGAAGGATTGTGAGGACTAATTTCTCTACTTACAATTGTTTGAAGAGAGTTAACCATATTACACGCAGCAACTATAGGGTCTATTGAATCTTCTGGATGAGCTCCATGACCTCCTCGTCCTTTCACTATAATTTTAAAAGGATTAGAGGCAGCATTAACAACCCCATATTTTAAACCAATTGTTCCAGAATCTAAAAGTTCAGATACATGAAGCCCTATTATTCTATCAACCTTAGGATTTTCCAAAGCTCCTTCTTTTATCATAAATTGAGCTCCTCCAACAGTTTCTTCTGCTGGTTCAAAAATTAGTTTTACAGTTCCTTTAAATTTATCCTTATATTTATTTAATACTTTAGCTGCTCCCATAAGAATTGACATATGACCATCATGACCACAAGCATGCATTTTCCCTTTTACTTTAGATGAGTATTCTACATTTTTTCTATCTTCAAGTGGCAAAGCATCTAAATCAGATCTTAAAGCTACAACAGGTCCATCACCACTTCCCTTTATAATTCCGACTATTCCTGTACCACAAATAACATTAGTTTCTATTCCAAGAGAGTTTAAATACTCAACAATTCTCTTAGATGTATTAAACTCCTCAAATCCTATTTCTGGATACTGATGAAAATATCTTCTATTTTCAATTACTTCATTTCTTATTAATTCTGCCTCTAGCAAAAAATCTATCTTCTCCAAAATAATCAACTCCAAATTATTTTTTATAAATAAATATTACAATATTAATTTGATTTTATCTATAAAAAAATCTAAGTACTTTAACTTAAAAATACCTAGATATAACTATGTAAAATATTAAATTAATTGTTTACAGCCTCTTTTCTAAAGTCAGTATAACTCTTACCTTTAAAAATTTGAGCAAATGGACAATCCTCTGATGGATCTTCCTTATCTTTGTTATAATAAGCACACTCTTTAAAACATTCAACTATCTCTGCAGAAGTTGATAAAAAATAACATTCCATAAACAAACCTCCGAACTAAATTAATTATAGATAAGTAGTTTATCAAAATTTTTATGATAATTTTTAACTTAATAATTACATTTTTGTGCTATACTCTTTAAATAAAAAAATATTATGAGGTATAAAAATGTTTGGATATGTATATCCCTTTAAACCAGATTTAAAAATAAAATACTATAACACATTTAAAAGTTATTATTGTAGTTTATGCCACGCAATCAAGAACAACTATGGAAACATTCCAAGAATTAGCATAAATTTCGATATAACTTTTATGGCTATACTACTTGATAGTTTTTCTTCAACTAAACCAAATATACAGAAAAAAACTTGTTTAATGCATCCAACTGAAAAAAAATTAATAATAAAAGATAACACGAGCATAAACTATACTAGTCATATAAATATAATTTTAACACATAATAAAATAATTGACGATATTAATGATGAAAATAATTTATTTTCAAAAATAATTTTTCCAATTTCTAATAAATACATCCAAAAATTGCCAAAAAAATTCCAAGAAATTAATCTTATTATTTCCAAATACCTAAAAGATCTACAAATTCTTGAATCTTCACAAGAAGCTTTATCAATAGATGAATATTCTCATCCTTTTGGAAATATTGTTAAAAACATTTTTTCATTTTATGGAAAATTAAATAATTTTGAAAAAAATTATTTACATTCCATAGAAAACATAGGATATAATCTAGGTAAATGGATTTATTTAATAGATGCCTTTAACGACATTGAGAAAGATTTTAAGAAAAACTCTTTTAATCCAATTTTAAAAATACATAAAATTAATTTTAAAAATGATTTTGATATTTTAAAATTTAAACGAGAAATTAAGGAAGATTTTTCTTCAACTCTCACATTTATAAATCTTAAATGTTTAGAAAACTTTGAAAATCTTTTCCTAACTAAAAATTATGATTTAATTGAAAACATACTTCAATTGGGTATGCCCTTTAAAATAGATAAAATTGTAAATCATTTTGAATGCTCAAAGAAAAAAGGAAGTGTTATTTATGAATAAAAAATATTTTGACATATTAAATTTAAATGAAAATGCTAGCATCGAACAAGTTAAATCATCATACAAAAATTTAATAAGCATGTATAACTCAAAACTCCAAGACGATAATTCAAATTTTAATGAAATAAATAAAAAGATTCTTGAACTAAACAGTGCTTATGATTATCTAATGAATAATGTTTTTAATAATTCCTATGGAGAAACTTCTTCATTTACCCAAATTAGAAATCTTATTAATGCGAATTTATTAGATGAAGCTCGTGAAAAACTTTGGAAAATTGAAAATAGAAATGCTGAATGGAACTATTTAATAGGTCAAATTTACTATAAAGAAGGATGGTATGATAAAAGTAAAAGCCACTTTGAAATAGCATATAATCTTGAACCTAATAATTTTGAGTATAGTCAAGCGTATAATTCTTTTAAAAATTCTAACACTCAATTTAGACAAACATATACAAAAAGAACTGGATTTGATTCTAATCCTGGATGTTGTTGTGGATGTGGAGATAGTTGTTGCACTTTATGTTGTATTGATTCATGTTGTGAAATATGTGGCTGTGATTTTATAACTTGTTGTTAATATGAATTCTACAAATAAACTAACAAAAAGCTCCATACTCATATCTCTAAATGTACTCTTATTTATATGTTGCAAAATTTTTAATATTGCAGACCTAACATTATTAACGGTTTGCTCTATGATAACATGTTTCTCTCTTATAAAATTTAATATACGATACTCTTTATTGATAGTTATAGGGTCAACTATTTCCTCAATTATATTTGGACTTGTTGAATATTCCATTATGTACATGTTATTTTTCGGATCATATCCCATTATAAAATTTCATATTGAAAAATTAAGCCACATAATACGAGAATTAATTTTAAAATTTATTTACTTTAATAGTTTATTTATAATTATTTTCCTATTATATATAAAGTTATTTTTCCCAATAAAGATAAACATAATATTAATAATTATTGGATGCATTTTTTCCTCTATTGTATTTTTAATATACGATATTATGTTAACAAGGATTATTAGATTTATTTATATAAATCCCTTTCTTAAAAATTTATAATATTACATTTTTTTGACATTTAATAATAATTATTATATAATTATTATAATTATTTTTAGTAAGAAGGATATTAAACTATGTTCAAGGAAAGAAATAATATGGATGAAATCGTGCAAATATTTAAAGAAAAAAATTTAAAACTAACTTTACAAAGAATAAATATTTATTCTTATTTAAGATCTACATGTGAACATCCATCAGTTGATACAATATACAAACATATAAAACAGATTATACCAAGTATAAGTCTTGCAACAGTATATAAAACATTAAATACACTTGTTGATGCTGGACTTGTTAGGGTATTAAATGTGTGTGAAGAAAACTTCAGATATGACTCAAATATAAATACTCACGGTCACGTTAAATGTACTGAATGTAATAAAGTTGAAGATATTATTTTAAATGATACCCTCTTAAATTCCTTGACAGCAGAAAACTATAAAATTAATAATTTTGATTTAATTCTGTATGGAAAATGCAAATCCTGTTTATCTAAATAATAAATTAATAAGGCTACCTACTATAACAAGTAGGTAGCCTTACTTAAGGGGGATTTGTGGAGAAAAAATATTATCTCCATTTACAATTATATTATTTCATACTATAAAATCTTTATACATATTTTGAAATAATTTACACTTTAATTTCATTATTTTTCTCCATTTATTTCATCCATATAAAATTGTATAAATTTATCTGCTATATTTGAATAATCAATTCCTAAAATAGGTTTTAATGAATTAAAAAAACTAATTATAATTTCATGATTATAAGTATTATTTATGTTATTGGAATTAAAATTTCCTAAATTAAAATTATTTATATCAAATCCATCTGACATAAATGACATTATGTTATTTAAATTTTTAAAGTCTATAGTACTTAAAAGTTCCATTATGTTCCCATAATTAAATCCATTTTTAAAGTTATTATCATACATTTGATTATTCATATTATTCATTTGCATGTTATAATATGGGTTAAAATATTGTGCATTACTAGGCTCCATGATTTTTTCAACATAATAAGGATTTTCTTCACACATTCTATTATAAGATTTTTTTCGTTTTGACATAAATAATACCTCCACATATATATTAGGAGGGTTTAATCAAAATAAAACCCTCCTAAATTTTCAATCTATGAAAATTGAATTTATATATTCGAATTATACTTTATATTTTCTATAATTCTGTTGTACATCCGCATGATCTTGGTTGTGGTTGTTGACAACAACATCCCCTATTATTATTATTTATTAATCCAAGTAATAATAATAAAGGTAATATTCCTGATCCATTACCAAATCCAAATAATCCAGAATTATTATTTCCATTTGCTGTTGGCACAATATTCATTAATGTTGGTTGAGGACATCCTCCATTATTACCTAATCCATATGGCATATAGCATGGTTGACACATTGGCTGAGCTACTTGATAAGTTGATACTGGCACTTCCATATACGCCTGTCTTACTTTCCTAGTTTTATATTTTAATCCATCATAAGCATATGGGCTTGTTGGGAATATATATGGATATCCATAACCTGCTCCATATCCAGAACCATAATTATTTGGGTAAAGTGCTAAAGTTCCACCTGAAAAATTATTTCCATTATTATAATTATTTCCTAATCCTGCTAAAAGGAGCCAAGGTAATATTCCTGATCCTCCACCAAAACCAAATGGTGTTCCTCCATTTCCAGAGTTTCCTCCATTATTTCCTCCACATCCTGTGTTACATCCACAACTATTAATTTGATTCATAAAATTCATAAAATCCATTTATAACTCCTTTAAATCATTCTTATATGATAATCTTATGTAAAAAAATAAAACATGACACAATAAAAAAAGTATATTATTAAAAATAATATACTTTTAAATTCCAGAAAATATAAATTCCGAAAGCTTCTCTCTATTTGAATTCTTTAAAACTGAGTAAAATAACATATCATCTACTTCAAAACTATCTTTAAAAATCTTCTCATTTCGCTTAATTTCAGAATACTTTAATTTGTCAGACTTAGTTGCAATAATAGATAAATTATAATTCATATATTTTATCCAATCACACATTAAAAGATCACTTTCAAATGGTTTATGTCTTGAATCAATTAATAATATAACTTTTTTTAACTCTTTTCTATCTAAGAAATATGAGTCCATCATAAATTTCCAACTATTTCTCTCTTCCTTAGATATCTTAGCATATCCATATCCTGGAAAATCAACTAAATAAACACTGTTATTTATAAGGAAAAAATTTATAGTACGAGTTTTTCCCGGTGTTGAACTAACCTTAGCAATTTTCTTTTTATTTAGAAGAGAATTAATTATACTAGATTTTCCTACATTTGATCTACCAACAATAGCAACTTCTTTAAGTCCTTCCTTTGGAAAATCCTTTGCTTTTGTAGTTGATTTTATAAACTTGCTATCTTTTATAATCATTATTTATAACCTTACATTAAATATATCCTATGCACTCTCTATATCATCATTTTTAACATCTTCATCTGATTTATAAATTATCTTAATATTTTTATTATCAATGCTTTCTTCTGTAACAATTATCTTATCTACATTTTGTTTAGATGGTATATCATACATAACATCTATCAAAAGATCTTCTACAATTGTTCTAAGACCTCTTGCACCTGTATTATGACTAATAGCTTTATTAGATATTTTATATAATGCCTTCTCTTCAAATTCTAAATTAACATTATCATACTCAAATAATTTTTTGTATTGTTTAACAATAGCATTTTTCGGTTCTTTTAATATTTGAACTAATGCTTCTACCGTTAATGCATTTAAAGATACAAGAATTGGTAATCTACCTATAAATTCTGGTATTAATCCAAATTTTAATAAATCTTCAGGTAATATTTCTTTAAATAATTCAGTTAAATCTTTCTCTTTCTTTGATTTTATATCCGCACCAAATCCCATTGATCTAACATTTATTCTTTGTTCTATTATCTTTTCCATTCCATCAAATGCTCCACCACAAATAAATAATATATTTGAAGTATCTATTTGAATAAATTCTTGATGCGGATGTTTTCTTCCACCTTGTGGAGGAACTGACGCTTTAGTTCCTTCTAATATTTTAAGAAGTGCTTGTTGAACTCCCTCTCCTGAAACATCTCTAGTAATTGATGGATTCTCAGATTTTCTAGCAATTTTATCTATCTCATCTATGTATATTATACCTTTTTCTGCTCTTTCTATATCGTAATCAGCATTTTGAATAAGCTTTAATAAGATATTTTCAACATCTTCTCCAACATATCCAGCTTCAGTTAACGTTGTAGCATCTGCTATAGCAAAAGGAACATTTAAAAATCTTGCTAATGTTTGCGCTATTAACGTTTTTCCTGAACCCGTTGGTCCTAAAAGTAAAATATTGCTTTTTTGTATTTCAACACTGTCATCTTTCACAGGAGAATTTATTCTCTTATAGTGATTATATATAGCTACAGATACGGATCTCTTTGCTTGATCTTGCCCTATTACATATTGATCTAAATACTCTTTTATTTCCATTGGTTTAGGTATTTTAGAAACTTCTACTTTTTGCTCTTCAATACAATCATCAGTTATTATTTCAGAACATAGATGTATACACTCATCACATATATATACCCCTGGACCTGCTATTAGTCTTTTTACTTGTTCCTGACTTTTACCACAAAAAGAACATTTTAATTGTTTCTTATCATCCATTTTTGCCATAATTACACCTCACAAATAGATTACACTAAATACCTTTAACTTTTTTAGTTATAACGCTATCAATTAACCCGTACTCTTTCGCTTCCTCAGAACTTAAGAAATAATCTCTTTCCACATCTGCTTCTATTTGTGATAATGGTTTTCCGGTATTTTGACTTAAAATATTATTTAAATTACTTTTCATTTTAAGTATTCTTTTTGCATGTATATCTATATCTGTCGCTTGACCTCTAAAACCACCTAATGGTTGATGTATCATTATCTCACTATTAGGTAAAGCATATCTCTTACCTTTTGCTCCTGAAGACAGTAAAAATGCACCCATTGATGCAGCCATACCTATACATATAGTAGATACATCAGGCTTTATATATTGCATCGTATCATATATAGCCATACCAGCAGTTATAGATCCTCCTGGACTATTTATGTATAAATGTATATCTTTCTCCATATCTTCACTTTCGAGAAATAATAATTGAGCTACTACTAAACTTGCTGTAACATCATTTACTTCATCACCTAAAAAAATTATACGCTCTTTTAATAATCTTGAATAAATATCATAAGAACGCTCCCCTTTACTAGTTTGCTCAACAACTATAGGTACTAAAGCCATAACTTACCTCCCTGAAAATACATTATTAATTCTTTTAATTATTTTTTGTTTTTATCAACTAAAAACTCAATAGTCTTTGTGAAAGTTAAATCTCTTTCTAACGAATTTTTATGACTATGTAGAAGAGTTTGTTTTATTGCATCTACTTGCTTTTCGTCTTGCGAATACATCTTAGCTAATTCTAATGCTTTATTATTTACTTCTTCTTCTTCTACTTTTATATTTTCTTGTTTAGATATCTCTTCTAAAACTAAATTTGATAATACCTGCTTACTAGCTCTATCCCTAAAATTATTTCTTATATCTTCCAAACTTATACCATAATATTGACAATATTTATCTAAACTTATCCCTTGATACTTAATTTTATTTTCAAAATCTTCAACCAATCTATCTATTTCACTTTCAATCATTGGATTTGGAATATTAACCTCAGCATTTTCACATACTTTCTCAATGATAGAATTTTCAAGCTCATATTTTTGTTTATTTTCATTACTAGTTTTAAGTTTTGATTCTATGCTATTTTTAAGCTCATCTAGTGTACTAAATTCTGAAAAATTCTTAGCAAATTCATCATCTAGTTCTGGTAATTCCTTAACCTTTATATCATTTATCTTAACTTCAAATTTTGCATGTTTACCCTTTAAGTTATCAATATTATAATCTTCTGGAAATACTACATTAACAACAACTTCTTCTCCCTTAGATTTTCCTATAAGTTGCTCTTCAAAGTTATCTATAAATGTCTTAGACCCTATAGTTAAACTATAATTCTTTCCTTCTCCTCCTTCAAAAGCCTTATCATCTACAAAACCTTTAAAGTCAATTACTGCAATATCATTTTCCTCAACTTTTCCATCTTCTTTTGAAATTAAACGTACATTTTTATTTCTTAAAGAATCTACTTCTTTATCTATATCTTCTTTAGATACTTCATATTTAACTTCTTCAATTCCAAGACCTTTATAATCCCCTAATTTCACTTGAGGTTTAACATAAACTATAGCTTTATACTCAAAATCTTCATTTTCATTACAAGTTATAAGTTCTATATTAGGATAGTCTACAACTTCAACCTTATTTTCTTCTATAGCATTTCTATACGATTTATCTATAACCAAATTTGCTGCATCATTATAAAGCACTTCTGTACCAAACATTTGTTTAAATATAGAAAATGGAACCTTTCCTCTTCTAAATCCTGGAACATTATATTTACCTACATTCTTCTTAAATGCTTTCTGTACCGCTTCACAAAACTCTTCTTTCCCAACTTTAACAATAAGTTCAACTTGACTATTTTCAAGATTATTTAATTGAACGTTCATTATAAAACTCCTCCTAATTTTCAATCATTTATTTTTAAAACATATACAAAATATACAAATTTAAATAAATAAAACCTAGTAAAAACAGTTAATTAAGGGCAAAAGAAAATGTTAATAACTTTATTTCATTATTTATATTAACTTTAATACCACCTTCTGTCAACTCTCCAAAACCAATATTTTGCCCTCCTACAGAGGTCATAAAATGTCTAATATCATTTACATTTGTAATATCAGTTTTCCATATGTATTCTTCATCCTTACCAAACCAAGGTAAATTACTCACATAAATTATTGTGTTATCATCTAAAAATCTCGCATCTTTATACCAAGCATAATTTTCATAAGAAGAAACTACATCATTCTTATAAAAACGTGTTCTTGCAGAATTAGAATAGAAAAATTCTGGATCCAATTTAAATAAATTAAATTTATTATCAAGCATATATGTATCTTGGGTTATAATATTTTCAATTAATATCTTTTCTTTATTTGGAGATATATCATATTTATATTTATTTGAGTCAAATTCCCCAAGTCCTACGAATTTTACCTCTTCTCCCTCGTACAAAACATTTAATTTATCATTATTTTGTAATTCAACTTCATATTTCAAATAAGTATTATTCTCATTTGTTCCATTATCTACAATTTCATCAATATTTTGTGTGTTATTATGATTTTCATCATCCATATTACTTGTAACTGATTCAACTCTATCTTTCCCGTTATTTAAATTCCCATCTAATTTATTTTCCTTAGTTATCATAGAATAATAAATATTTTTAACATATCCATTAAGTTTTGAAAAATTAACTATGTAATATACGAGAATAATAGAAAAAATCACTATTATAAGTAAAATGAAAAATCGCCTTCTGCGTATTCTTTTTTCGTATTCTCTACTAAAAATACTCGACTTTCTCATCTATACCTCCATAATACTATAAATTAATTTCAATATCTTTATCTAAATTTATTTAAAATTAATTCCTATTTAAATTATAACCAATTTTTAATTCTTATACATATTTTTTCATTTTTAAATTTAATATAAACAAAAAGGATGCTACAAAATATAGCATCCTTTTCCATATAAATCATTTAAATTTTTTAACATTATACTTAATTTTTATTATCTTGTCAAAAAGTTTAATGGATTTAGACTTTGTCCATCTTTTCTAACCTCAAAATGAAGATGTGCTCCTGTACTCATTCCAGTAGACCCTATAAACCCAATTCTTTGACCTTGATTTACAGTTTGTCCCTTAGATACTGCAACCTTAGACATGTGAGCATAAAAAGTTTGATATCCTCCTCCATGATTTATTATAACAACATTTCCATAGACATTATTATACCATCCTGCATGAACTACCTCCCCTGCTCTACTTGCAACTATAGTATCACCATATGCTCCTCCAAAATCAACTCCTGTATGTAGTGATTTTGTTCCTCTGACAGGATGAATCCTCCATCCATAATTAGATGTTATACTTCCTGTACTTGGTTTTAAATATCCACTTGGACTTACCTCATTATTTCCTCCAACAAGACCTGAATTGTTTATAGAATTCATATACTCTGATAATTGTCTTTGTAATTGCTCATTATCTTGCTGTATTTGAATTAATTCCTCTCTTTTTTGTCTTGCTGTCTCATCTAAAGCATTATATTTTTCTTGATACTCTGCTTCCAAATCTTTAACTTTTTGAAGTTCTCCATCAAGTTCTTCTTTTTTAGTTACTAATTCTTGTTTCAAAGATTCTACTTCTTGGATTTGCTTTTCTAAATCCTTTTTATATAAATCTAAATTTTGAATTTCTTTCTCTAAAGTTTCCTTATCTCTTGTTATTTCATCTCTTTTTTGTTTTACCTCTTCAATTAACTTTTTATCGCTTTCTGTAATCTTAGAAACGCTATACATGGTATCTGCTACTTCTTGTAAATCTTTATTTAAATCAAACACCATAGCAAATAAAATATCTAACCCCATAGAATTATCTTGAGAATACTTATAAAATCCCTTAATTCTTTCTGCTAATAAATCTTCTAATTTTTGTAATTCTAATTCATTTTCTTGCAAAGTTCTATTTAATTCCTCAATTTTTTGTTGAGTATGTTCTACTTCTTTAAGAACACCTTCTATTAACGCATTTTTATCATCTATATTTTTTTGATGTTCTTCTATGTTTTTAACATATTCACCTATAACACTACTTCTTTGATCTATTTCATTTTTAAGTTTAGACAATTCATCATCTACAATATCAATTTCTTGTTCAATTTCTTGAATATCATTTTTAACATCATTTATTTTTTCATTATTTAAATCAATTTGTTTTTCTAAAGAACTTTTAACACTAGCATTTACATTTGAATCTAAACCAAAACCTAATGTCAATACTAAGCATAAAAATAAACTAATAATTTTATTTTTACACACTTAAAATTTCCTCCTAAATTTCTACCAATACATTTGTTATTTCACTTACTCTAATAATATCCACTTCAAATTATAACATATTTTAACACAATAATCAAATTCCCCTTACATTTTAGTAATGTTATTGGATATATTTACCGAAGTTTCTATTATATTTCATGATTATAAAAGCTATATAAGTTCATACTAATATTAACTTGTTAATGATGCATTAACAGGTTATTAAATAATATTTCTTAAATTTAGGGAGGATTTTATATTATGGGTAATTTAGTTCCAGATGCAAAAAATGGTTTAGAGCAATTTAAAAGTCAAGTTGCAAATGAAATGGGAGTTCCTTTTACAGATTACAACGGAAATTTAACATCTAAACAATGTGGTTCTGTTGGTGGAGAAATGGTAAAAAGAATGGTAGAACAATATGAAAATGGCCTAAAATAATAAATTTAAAAGAGATGTGAAATTTTTTCACATCTCTTTTTTAAATGTTATTAAAACTCTCTATTGCCTTATAAATATTTTCCAATTTATAAAATATAAATCCCACATTTAAAAACTTCTCTTTTAAATTTTTCCCCTTTAATTTATTTAAAAAAAATAGTGTTAAATTTATATACATGTTTGCTTTATCAAAATCATTTTCTCTTAAAGATAAAATAACTTTATTAAAATAAGATTCACATAAAATTTCTGGATCTTCTATATTAACACATAACTCCAAATTTTTTTGTATAATCTCTCTTGATTTATCGAGTATAGAATTTTTAATATACACTCCTGATATATAATTAAATATCTTACAAGTTTTTGTGAAAGAAAGAATTTTGCTATTCTTCTTTAAAATGGAATATAACTCTCTGCAAATCAAAAATTGTTCCTTAACATATCCAAGCTCATAAAGAACATTACATATTTTATAAATATAATTTATTTTATCTTCTATACTAAAATCTTTAAAACTTTCTAAAACAAACCCTTTATTAAAATCCTTAAAACTATATTTTATTGTAAGTAAAACATTAGCATATTTAAATTCTTTTCTATATATATACTCCTTAGAATTTTCCATATAAAACTCTATCTTATCTTTAAAATTATAAATCTTATTATATTTTCTAAGATTAATATAACATCTTATTTCATTTATAAGTATAAACTCTTTAAATTCATCTACTTCCCTATACTCCCAACAATTAACCCTTAAAAATTTAAAATAGTAAGAAGATAAATTATACTCCCTTATTTTTAAAAAATATATAGCTAAATCCAAATAATATATAACATTCTTATTAATATCACCTATTTTTTCAATACATTCAAAGTAAATAGGAATAATATCTAAAAAATCCCATTTATTATTAATGAATGAGCATTCAAATACAAATCTTTTAAAAATATTGTGACATATATCAAAGATTAAATTTGATAAATTATACTTAAAAGCAAAATATAAATTATATTTATAATCTTCTAAAACATTTAATGATTTATCTTCATTTAATAGAAGAATATTCTCTCGTATTTGAGTTACTATATCCTTACTTAAATATTCATAAGTTGTACCGAGTTTATCTGCTAAAATTTCTAAAGAATTTTTATCTGGGTTAATCTTATTATTTTCAATAGAATTTATTTTTGAAATAGATAATTTTTCATTTGAAATATCCTTTAACTTTATTCCCTTATATGCCCTCAATCGTTTAATTTTTTCACCAATAGATAAAATATCATTCTTCTTTATAGATAACGCCTCCACATTATAAACTAAGTTTATAATCACTCTTTTCATATTGAATTAATGCTTCTTGTAAAACACTTTTGCATTCCTCAATTTTTCCTCTCTTAAAATAAAGCTTGGACAATTCTAAACAAAAATCTCCAGCTCTAATATATTCTCCAAAATCTTTTGAAAAATTATGAGCTAAAATAAGTACTATCTCTGCATCAGAATAATTTTTCTCATAAATATGAATCTTATATTTTAAAATACAAAAATCTAATAAATTTTCAAGATTATTAAAATCCACTAATTCTTCTAAATTAAATAAATAATACTTAGCTTTACTAATATTATCCTTTTTTATATATAGTTCTACAAAATTTTTATATGTTTTAAATAAATTTTTAAAATCATAAAGCATATTTATACTTTTAGCCCTGACTAAATATTCTTCTCCTTCTGATATATTATTCTTATCAATTAAATATTTAGAAATTCCGATTTCCACTTCTTGCCTTTTTTCAAGGGATGTAAATTCTTCAAAATTTTTTCTACTCATTTCAGAAAACTTAATTCCATTATCAATATCCTCATCTTCCATATACTCAATAGCTTGTTTCATAAAAAATAAAGCACTATTTCTAGGATCATAAATTTTATTTAATATTTCTATAGATTTATCTAAATAATACTCTCCTTTATAAATATTTCCAATTAGTATGTAATTTTTTGATATTAAATAATACACTTCAAAAAACAATAAATCATTTTTTGAAAAATAATTATCTATTATCTTAACAATACACTCTAAATGAACTAATGCAGATATATAATTTTCTTGTTCAATAGAAATATATGAAAGATATAACAATGACTTAACAAGCTCATCATACATTGAAAGTTCTAAAAATCCATTATTTGCAACTAATAAATTTTCACTTGCATCATCATAATTTTTAAAATGATACGAACACAAGGCTTTTAAAAAATAAATTTTATACTTTATTTGAGGAATATTGTATTTATCCAATATATCTATCATTTTAGAAATATACTTCTCAACTTCATTTATATTTCTTTCAAATAAATAACAAAAAGCCATATTCTCATAATATTTACATATCTTTATAACTTGATTTTCATTAGATTCTAATAAATACTCTAATGTTGTATTTAACCTTTTAGATAAATATTCTAAAAGCTCTCTGCTTGGATTTGCTTTTCCAGACTCTATAAGACTTATTTGTCCTGTAGTAACTCTATTTCCTGCTAAATCTTTTAACGTCATTCCTAAAAGTTTACGCTTCTTCTTAATCTTTTCTCCAATAGAAAGTATCTTCATATCATTATTCCCTTATATTAATTTTATTTTTTAAAAAAGACTCTTTTACAAGAGCCTTCCTAAATAACTTTATATATAACGCCTGCCACTTTCTTTATTAATCTTGATCTTAACTTTTTTCCTTTTTTCATAAATTTCTTCTTAATAATATTATTATTTTGACAAGGAATAATCATAGAAATAGCTGCACCAAATATAGCTCCTGTAGTTGTTCCTACAATGATATTTTTCATAATTAAACCTCCTAAAAATATATAAAAATACTTTTAAAATAGTATTTGTTTAATTATGAATTTTATTCTTAAATACTAATACCATTGTCTATCTTACAAACTTTTCAAAAACACTATATAATTTATTGATTCTCTCTCCACCTAAAAACTGATTTAAAACATCAAAACTATCCATTAAAAAGTTAAGAGTGTCTTCACTTCCATCAAAATGATATTTAATTATTCTTCTATCTATTGAAGTAAATACTTTATTTAATGTAAAGATTAACAATAAACTATCATCTATTCTATTTAAAATACTAAGTTTTGTATTAACTAAATCTACAGGGTTCATTAAATAAGCTATTGTAAAAACTAAAAGAATTTTAATTCCTCTTTTAACCCTCTTATCTCTTAACAATCTATAACATAAAACACCTATATCAGGCAGAATAAATATGATCTTACCTAAGAGCTCCTTATCTAATTTTTTAAATTTTTCATTATAAAGATTATCTCTTACTCTTGAATATTCACTAAAATATCCTTTACTACTTTTTGTAAAATCATTTTCAAAATAGAAGTCATTCTCAAAAGAAAAATCCTCTTCTACTTTAGAATCTTCCATACTAGGACTTTCTAAAACTTTGACAACATTTCTTTGTATTAATTCTACATTCTGAATATTTGGCGAATTACTTTCTTTTAATATTTTTGTATTCTCTGTTACATTATTTTCATTAGATTTCTTATTTTTACTCATAAGCTCTACCATATCAACATCTATATTTCCAACAATCACATTGATATTCTCTTTCGTAATTTGTATATCTTTTATATCAAGAGCTACAAAATCCAAATTATACTCTTTAAATACAGTAGATAAATCCACAGTTATTCCACTACCATTACTTGAAATTCCAGCTACATTTAATTTATTAAGAACCATTTTTAAAATAAAATTAACTGGAACTACACTTATAGGAATACTTATTGCTTTTAATTTCTTTATGGATATTAAAAGAATTCCATCCTCTACTCTCTCAAGTTTTAACCCTATACTTATGGTACCGAAAGATTTATATTTAATTTTATTTATTAAAATCATATCATCATACAATTGAATATCAGAAATAACAACTCCATCTATTTTCAAAAAATCGTCTATAAAAGACTGAATATTTTCTGCCTTTAATTTTATCTCCACTTGTAAAAGATTCACGATACCACTCCCTGTTACACATATTATTTAATTAAAATCTCTCATAAATTATATCCAAAAATATTTAAAATTTATCTTAAAATAAAAACTATTGAAATAAATAATATCACAATTTTTCTCTTTATTAAAGTGTTAACAATTTAAGAAATTTTTAGGCATAAAAAATATGAGTATAATACTCATATTTTAAATTTTCCTATTCTCTCTTAAAGCTTTTGTATCTAAAATAAACATTACTATAACTCCTATTAAATAAGATGCTACAAATTGAAATATATTATAAAAATAAACCATATAACTTGTAAAAAATCCAATAAAAGTTAACGCAATATATATATATATATCTATACTCATTACAAATCTCTTAAATCTATAGGAGAAATATATACACATACCAATTAAAAAAGATACGATTGTAAATGATCCTAGATAAAGATCATAAGGATACACAAATAAAGAAATACAATTAAATACAATTACACTTAAAATATATACAATTAATAACACTCTTCTCTTTATATATTTCTCAATGAAAAATCCACAAAATATCAATATAAAAATCGTATTTATTAAATCCCATAAACTTCTATGTACAAAAATATTTGTAATAATTCCCCAAAGATTTTTATGTAAAATATCATTTCCATTTGAAATAGGAATAAAAATTGAATTTAAATCTACTTCTATCATATTTTGCTTTCCGTATACACAAAAAATATAAATAGTTATGTATACAAAAATTAAACCTATACTCATCCACGGAAAAGCATAATTATTTGTAAAACTCTTTCTTTTTCTTAGCTCTTTTGTTATTTCCCCTTTATTCATTTCTATAGTATCTAAATTTTCTTTAAAATTTAAACTCTTAGTTTTATTTACAATGGTGTCCTCATTCATAATAAATCGTCCCTTTTAAATATTTTCTAAACAAATTTTCTACGATTTAGTTGAATTCACTAACTTCATAAATACAATCCCCACTATAAAAGATGCTAAGCTTCCAAAATTATCTATGTTATTTAAAAACATACTATTTAATAAGTTAATTCCTATTAGTGAAAACATAAATATAAAAAACAGCTTATTTACCTTATTTCTATGCTTAAATGCTAAAATAAATAGTGCACCTATCATTGAATAGTTTATTATATAAAGTCCCACTCCAAATACTCTTGAAAAATTAAATAAATAACTTGAAAAATTTCCAAAAAATATTCCCAAAAATATTAAAACTAAATACTTTCTCTTACCAATATTTTTCTCAACAATACTCCCTGTAAAAAATAATGTGATAACTCCCACTATTAATTGAACAAAATTCTTGTTGAGGAATGGAGAAATAAATATCCTTAAATATTCCCCACTTTCTATTAGTACATCCATTTTTCCCCCAGCCCAAAGCAAAACATCGTCACGAATTTCAAATAAATCTCCACTAATAGATCCTAAAATAAAATACACAAGTATGGTTAATGTAATAATTCCTATAGTTAAATAATTATTTCGTGATGAAACTCCATTTTTCCTTGAAGACTTTTCAATAATATTGCTTATAACATTTAAAATTCCAACACTATGAATATTAAAGCTCTTTATCTTCCCTGTAGATTCTTCTATAAAAATTGCTTCCTCATAAAACTCCGTTTGAAAATATGTATTCTCGACTCCATCTAAACTTGGAAGGAAAAATATATTTATTAAATTATATTTAATACCCTTTAAGGAGAAAAAACTATGTATCTCTCTATTTACATTAATATAAGAATTTAAACTCGAAACATTTATACATTGAAGAAATCCTTTGGTTTCTCTTGTATAAATTTCTATATCTCTCCCATAACTTTCAGAATTTATTACATATTTTGAAAATTTCAATTCTTTCTCTAAAGAATTTATAATTTTTAATTTTATGTTCTGTATAACTTTCATACTATCACCTAAAATAAAGCTACCTATTAAAATTAACTCTAAAATAGATTCAATCTTAATAGGTAGCTATAATTGATAATTCTATACTATATTAAATATTATTACAATAAATTTTAACTACTTTTTCCATAAATAACTTTAATATAAGGTTTATTTCTTCTTGCAATTCTTCTCTATGTTTATTTTCAATCTCTACAATAAATGTTGGATAATACTCCTCATCTTTTGGATAAATATTAATCCCTTCATTTTCAAATTCTTCATAAGGAAACTCTTCAAAGATCTTATCAAATTCCTCATCTGTAAAATCCTCTTCAAGATTTAATACTAAAAATATTTTTCCCTCTTCTTCATAAAAAGACTTTATGTTTTGTAAACAACTCTCTACTTTTATTGAAATTCCCTCTTTTAAAAATACTCCCTTTTCTCTATGTATTAAAACAATACTATCAAAATCCATATAACTCTCCTATTTTAATCCATCATAAATTGAACTTAATAATTTTTCATATTCTGTAAAAAAATCTCCCTGACTTTCTAAATTATTAACTTCTTTATAGTTAACTCCTGTTTCATTTGAAATAATTTCCAGTTCCTTATTTGAATCAAACTCATCTCCAACTATTAACTTTATATTTTTTTGTTTAATTATATCAATTATAGATTGTATATTTTGAGGATTTGCTTCTCCATGATTATTTATATCATAAATACTACTATTTATTAAGGAAAAATCTCTTGCTAAATAATTATAAGAAGCATGGTTACTTATAAATTCACGATTAACTAGGTTTTCAAAATCTCTCTTATAATTATTATAAATGGTATCTGCTCTCTCTACAAAAGCATTATAATTTTTTGTATAAAAATCTTTGTTCTCTTCATCAAGTTCAATAAGTTTATCTAAAACATTTTTTCCCATAATTTTATACTCTTTTAAACTAAGCCAAACATGAGGGTCATAACTTTCTTTTGATTCATCATGATGATCTTCTATTTTTATAAGTTCAGCTCCTTTAGTTGTTCTTACAAATTTATCTTTATCTTTTGAAAAATCTAAAACCTTATCATCAAGAGATAATCCATTGTAAAATATAACATCTGCATCTTCTATTTTTTTCACATCTTCAGGTTTAACCTCAAAATTGTGAGAATCTGAATCAAAAACTAAATTATGTAAATCTACCTTATCTTGGGCAATGTATTTAACCAAATTATAATTTGGATTTGTTGTTGTAACAACACTTATTCCTTCATTATTTTTGGAGCTTGTACAAGATACTAAAAATAAAAAACTAATAACAAAAAATCCCCTAATAAGTCTTTTCATTATATAACTCCTTTAATTTTTATATTGTTATTGCAAATGAATTGCATTAAGTTTATAATACATATAAAAATATTACATGTCAATAATGAGGTTTTTCATGGTAAATGCTATAAACTTAAATGGAATTAACACTAAAGATACTACTTTTCAAGATAAAATTTTAAATATTAAAAATCTATCTTTTAAATTTGATGATAAAATTATATTTGATAATATAAGTTTCTCTATAGAAACTGGGGATTTTGCATGTATTGTCGGAAAAAATGGTTGTGGAAAAAGCACTTTACTAAAATTAATTTTAAATTTGATTAAAAATCCTTCCTCATCCATAGAAATTAACACAAAGTATGTTTCTTATATTCCCCAATCAATTAATTTAAATAAAGATTTCCCAATTACCATTAAAGAGTTTTTAAAATTTAATTGTAAAGAACTCGAAGTTTCTTTCTCTTACGCTCTTTCTTTATGTGAAAAATATAACATATATAAATGTATGAACTCTCTTATTGGAAAACTCTCTGGAGGGGAACTTCAAAAATTAATGCTTGTTCGTGCTCTTTTGAAAAAAACTGATTTGTTAATAGTAGATGAGCCAACAAATAATTTAGACGAAGAAAGTAAAAAGATTATATATGAGAACCTGAAAGAACTTAATAAAGAAAATATAACAATTCTTGTAGTTGAACATAATAAAGATTTTTCAATGAATTACGCAAACAAAATATTTTCAATTGAGGAAGGAAAAATGACTTGTTTAAATACGAATTTATAAGAAATGCTTTTATTGCTGGATTTTTTATATCTATTATTTGCCCTTTTATTGGGACATTTATTGTTTTAAAAAGATACTCTTATATAAGCGATACTCTCTCTCACGCATCTTTTGCTGGAGTTGCTCTTTCATATATTTTAGGACTTAATTCCCTTTTTGTATCAATTGGATATACAATCTTGTGTGCAATACTTATAGAATGTTTAAGAAAATATTATAAAAATTTCTCTGAGATCGCTCTTTCAATAATTTTAACCCTAAGTTTAGGTATCGCAATTATAATTTCAAGTAGTGGAAAAGTTAACATTAATATTGAAAGTATAATTTTTGGAAGTATTTTAACCTTAAGTAGATTTGATGTTATATTTATAATTTGTACAAGTATTATTGTTTTAACTCTTCTTATTAAATATCACAGAAAATTTGCTCTAATTATTCTTGATGAAGATTTCTCAACTATTTCTAAATTTAATAATGGATTCTTCAATATTTTGTTTTCTATTTTGTTAAGTGCAACAATTGCAGCCTCAATTAAAGTTGTTGGACTTTTAGTTGTGTCTTCTATTATGGTAATTCCTGTGGCATCTTCTTTTAGATTTAAACAAGGACTTAATAAAACCATAGTTTTATCCATAATCTTTGGAATACTTTCTGTAATTTTAGGATTATTCTCTTCTTATTATTTAAATACAGCTCCTGGAGGAACCATTGCCCTCACCTCAATTTTCATATTAATAATTTCTCTTATAATAACAAAAAACAAGAACTAATAATTTCAAAATTTAGTTCTTGTTTTTACATTCCTCACAAATTCCAGATATATCTATATTATGTTTTGTTAAGGTAAACCCTGTATTTGTTTCTATATACTCACTTAAAATATTAAATGGACAATTTATCTCTACAATTTTATTACAGGAATTACAACTTAATTTATGAACATGAGATGTTACAGAAATTTTATAACCATTTATTCTATTACTATTTATAACCTTATCTAAAATTTTCTTAGATGAAAATTTCTCACATATTCTATATACTGTAGATAAATTAATGTTAACCCCTCTATCTTTACACATTTCATATACTTCTGATACATTTAAAATTCTCTTTGTATCCCTAAATATATTAAGAATAATACTTCTTGATTTTGTTATCTTTAGTCCAGCTTTTATTAAAATATCCACATTTTCCATAACAACTACCTCTAAACAACATAATTTCTCTAATAAAAAATTAACAAGCCTTAAGCTTGTTAATTATACATCAATTATACTATAATTCTATGAAAAAATCATCTTTATACCAAAAAGTATAAGAATTACTCCTCCTAAAAAATCTGCATACTTTGAAATTAAATTTACCTTCTTTAAATACGTTGAAAGAAGTATTGCAAATAAACAAATTATAAGAGTTACAACTCCAACAAGTATTGTGTTTAAAAATATTACTCCTAAAGAATAACTATTGTATGCAGTAAACCCTACAACTAACGCATCAATACTTACAGATATTCCAAGAGTTATGTATAAATTATTAAATAATTTCCTCTTACCTATTTCCTCATCCTCTTCTTCTTGTGATTTTGAAAAGGCTTCTTTAAGCATAAGTATTCCTACTATTAAAATCACAATTCCACCAAAAACTTTTGGAATAGCTAAAACATATGAATTAACCAAATCTCCAAAAATTCCTCCAATAAAAGAGAACAAAAATTGAAAAAATGAAAAGCTCAAACAAAAAGTCATAAGTTGTTTAAATTTATATTTATTTGAAAATCCCAAACTAAGAGATACTCCAAAAGCATCAAGAGCAAGTGCAATAGGAATTAATAAAACTGACAAATTCCATTCCTCCCAAAATGTATGTTAAGTTATTATTTCCAAATTTTTATAAAACATTCAAAAACTTAAATGCGTTAAATGCTGCACCAATTACTCCAGCATCATTTGTAAGTCCCGCTTGTTTTACAACTGTATTTTCCTTATGAGAAGTCATTGCATATTTTTTAAATCTTTTATTTACCTCATTAAAGAACCTCTCTCCTTGAGCAGATATTCCTCCACCAACTAAAATAATTCCAGGATCTAATATATGAGATAAGTTTGCTAATCCATAAGCTACATAATCTAAAAATCTTTCATAAACCTTTGTTGCAATCTCATCACCTTTGTAGTACAAATCTACTATATATTCTCCCTCATAATTTTCTTCACATGGAAGATTATTTTCTATAAGAGCCTCTTTATACATTCTTATAAGAGCAGAAGTTGAAGCATATCTTTCATAACAACCCTTTCTTCCACAATTACATTTATCTCCTTCAGGAACTATTATAAAATGCCCAACTTCTCCCCCAGAAAAATTCTCCCCTCTATAAACCTCTTTATTTATAACAATAGCTCCTCCAACTCCAGTTCCAAGAGTTACGCATAAAAAATTTTTTAAATTCTTTCCATTTCCTATCCACATTTCACCAGAAGCTGCAGAGTTAACATCATTATCAACAAACACAGGAAGATTTAAAGTTTTTCCAAGCTTTTCTCTAAAATCTGTATTTGAATATTCAGGTAAATTATCAACAGCGTATTCAACAACTCCCTTATCTACATTAACTTGTCCTGCTGTTGAAATACCAACACAACTTATTTGATATTTGTCTTTTAAAGAATTAAATACCTCTATCATAATATTTGGTATTGTTTCTTTACATGGAGCACCTGGAGTTTTCACCTTATCTTTTAAATGGATTTCTCCTAAAGAATCAATTATAGCATACTTTATAAATGTACCTCCAACATCAAAGGATAAACAAAATTTTAAATCCAAAACAAATCCCTCCTTAATTAATCCTAAACAATAGTATATAATTTAAATTTTTTAAAGTAAAGTTTATAAAAAGGATATCTTATTATTAAATAAAATATCCTTCTTAATCTCTTTATATAATTCTTATTTTAAAAATTCCCTTCTTAACACTCTCTTTATTTTTTATTTTAAGAGCAGTCATATGAACATCTTCTTTATAACATATTAAAAAATCTCCAGGATAAAGATCAACATGAAAATTACTCTCTACATTTTCAAAAGATAGAAAGTCATTTTCCTCATCATAATCTTTAATCTTCATATTATCTATAAATGAAAGTTTTATTCTCTCACATCCATGAATCATAAAATGAATATCTAAATATTTTTTATGAGCTTCCCAAAATCTTTCTTCTTCATCTTTTGAATCATACTCAACAATATTTAAAAAGAAGTCTTGTCCATCAATTTCATGAACTCCTTTTTCAAATTTACTCAAATCATTGTTTAAAACAAAATCTTTAAACTTCTTAAAATAATCAAGATGATTTAAATCCTTATTTTCATATTTAATATTTGAAAAAATCATTTTTAATCTCTCCTCTTATGATTTAGTAAACCTACTAACAATACTTCCTACAATAACCGTAATTAAAATTGTTATTAAAGAGTATGCCCATATTGATACTTGAAGATTTGTAAAAACATATTTAAGAGAAAGTACAACAATTGTTGATACAATAAATCCAACATAAGCTCCAGTTTTTGTAGCTTTCTTACAAAATACTCCAAGTACAAATATTCCAGCTAAAACTCCAAGTACAACTCCAACAAATCCATTAAACCATTCATAAGCATATTTTATTTCACTACTTGCAAGAATCATAGCTACAACTATTGAAATAACCCCAACAATTAATGAAACAATTTGAGCAATTCTCGTTTGCTTCTTAAAACTTAATCCTTTTGTTATAAAGTTTTGAATATCAAGAGTCCAGCTTGTAGCAACTGAATTTAATCCTGTTGAAAGAGTTGACTGAGATGCTGCATAAAGAGCTGCTAAAAGTATTCCTGTAATTCCCACTGGTAGTTGATATGCTATAAAAGATGCATAAATTTGATCTTGCTGAGCTGTCATTAAAAGATTTGGATTTTGATTATAAAATACAAAAAGTGCTGTACCTATTAAATAAAAAAGTGTTGCAACAATAATAGATAAAATTCCATTTCCATAAGTCATTTTATTTAATTGTTTTATATCTGTTGTTGTAAATCTTTGAACAACATCTTGGCTTGAAATGTAAGAACTAAATGTATTTAATCCTCCACCTATAATTATCATAAAAATACTTGTTTTTAAAATATTTGGATCAAAAATTACATCATTTGGAGATAAAAATTTCCCACTTGAAAGAGTTCTTCCAATTTCTGAAATTCCTCCATCTATATTTAAAATTAAAAATATTAATGTCCCAATAACCCCAACAATTAATACAACTCCTTGTATAAAATCCGTCCATAAAACAGATTTTATACCTCCAGTATAAGAATATATAATTGCAATAACTCCCATAAGTATAATGAATACATTTACATGTATATTGGATAATCTTGATAAAACAATTGAAGGAAGATACATTATAATAGACATTCTCCCAATTTGATATATTATAAAAATTATTGCTCCTAAAATTCTTAATCCTTTACTTTTATATCTAATTTCTAAATAGTGATATGCCGTATCTATTTTATACTCACTAAATACCGGTAAGAAATATTTTATTGTAAGAGGAATTGCAATAAAAATTCCAAGTTGTGCAAACCATAAAGCCCAGCTTCCTCCATAAGAGTTTCCTGCTAAAGCCAAAAATGAAATGGGACTAAGAAGTGTTGCAAAAATAGAAACTGAAGTTACCCACCAAGGAATTGTTCCATCACCTTTAAAAAACTCCTTACCTTGCATATCTTTTTTAGAGAAATAAAGTCCAATAAATAAAACTCCAATTAAATATACAATTAACACTACAAAATCAATTAGAGTAAACCCTTTCATGTTAATACTCCTTTCTAACTACAATAATTATAAATACTTTTCTACTAATTCTTTTGCCTTTCTTTTCATATCTTCTGTTGAGTCTTTAAATGGTCTCTTACAATATCCAGCATGAACTCCAACTTCTTCTAACATAAGTTTTATTGTTTGATATAATCCATTATTTAATATTTCTGTAATTAAATCATTTGTTACGTGCTGAACTTCTCTTGCTTCTTTTATTTTGTTATCTTTTACTAAATCAAATATTTCTCTAGTTCTTATACCGTTTACATTAAATGTTGACCCAATTGCTCCATCAACTCCAAGTACAAGAGCTGATAATAACATTTCATCAAATCCAGAGAAAATTAACTTATTTGGAAACTCTTTTCTCATTCTCTCAAGTAAATAAAAATCCGGTGCAGTAAATTTAACCCCAATTATATCTTCATTTTTAAATAACTCTTTAAAATTTTCCATACTCATATTAACCCCTGTTAAAGCCGGTATAGAATAAATTATCATTTTATTTTTACATTCTCTAATTATTGTGTCGTAATAATCTTTTATCTCATCAAAACTAAACTTATAATAAAAAGGAGTAACTGCACTTAGTGAATCATATCCAAGTTCTGTTGAGAATTTCCCAAGTTCAATACTTTCTTTTAAATTTATAGATCCAACTTGTGCTATTAATTTTACTTTATCTTTTGCCTCATCTTTTACAATTTTAAAAATCTCTTTCTTCTCATCTGTTGAAAGCATAAAATTTTCCCCAGTGCTTCCTCCAACATAAAGTCCATCAACTTTCATTTTATCAATATTGTGTCTTACAATTTCTCTTATACCTTTTTCGTTTATATTTCCATCTTTATCAAAAGAGGTTAAAAGTGCTGAATAAATTCCTTTCATTTTAATTTCCTCCATTAAATTATTTTTTCAATACATCTACAAATTTTTTACCAATAATTTGAGGCCTTGTTATAGCTGAACCTACAACTGCTGAATAAATTCCCATTTCATAAGCTTTTTTAAGCTCTTCTGGAGTATTTATTTTCCCTTCTGCTATAACTGGAATTTTTAAATCACAAGAAAGTTTTTTCATAAGATCATAATCTGGAGAATCTGTTTGAGGACTATAAGAAGTGTAACCTGATAAAGTTGTAGATACACAATCTACTCCTAATTTTTCTGCCTTTACTCCCTCTTCGTAAATTGATATATCTCCCATAACTAAAACATTATGAGATTTAATATATTTTATAAGTTCTCCTAAATCTTCATTATTGGGTCTAACTCTATTTGTACAATCAAGTGCTATCATTTCACATTTACTTTTTAAAAGCTCATCTACTTCTTTTTTAGTTGGAGTTATAAAAACCTCTGAATCATCATAATCTCTCTTAATTATTCCTATAACTGGTAGTTTTGTAACTTCTTTAATTTCTATTATATCTTCTACCCCTTGTGCTCTTATTCCTACGGCTCCTGCTTGTTTTGCAGCTTTTGCCATTCTTCCCATAATAAATGAACTATGAAGAGGCTCGTTTTCTAAAGCTTGACAAGAAATAATAAGACCACCTTTTACTTTATCTAACATAATTACTCCTCCCACTTAACATTGAAGTTACTTAAAATTTTACATCTTCTGATACTCGTTTACAACAATAAATTTTAAAAACCACCATTAATTTATAATAAAATACATTTACATATGTTATTATAAAGATAAATAGATAAATCAAATTTTTAAACAATATAGGTGAAAAAATGTCTATAATTACTCTTAAAAATATTTCTAAAAGTTTTGGAATAACAACAATTCTTGAGGATATTTCTTTTAACATTAATGAAGGAAATAAAGTTGGTTTAATTGGTCAAAACGGTGGAGGAAAATCAACTCT
>JAGHEJ010000061.1 GCA_017889345.1 Clostridiales bacterium
ATATTTTATAATCAAGTTGTTATGAGAATAGATGAGTTCTGGTGGGCTCGCCAGTCTTCAAAACTGTGTTGTCGTGCTAATACCACGATGGGTGGGTTCGATTCCCACATATTCTCGCCAAATTAAAGTGAATATCTAAGCTTTTAAAGTATACTGGACTTAGTTTTGGTATACTTTTTATTTTTAATAATTTAACATAATATCCAATTCAAATCAACTTTAGAAAATGAACTACATATAAAACTTTCGAAAATAAATATTATGACTTTTAAAGTATATCAAGCTTAATTTGATATACTTTTTATTTTTATAAACACAATTCAAATAAAAAGATAAAATTTAGAAGGTGCAACAAATGAAGAAACTTTCAAAATTACATATAACAAATTCACTATTTATTTCAACTAATATATTTGCATTAATGTTTCAAATTAAAACTGCTAACGCTGCTCCTACTGGTTATTTAAAACTTGCTACAAGATCTTTGTTAGCTGAAGCTGTTAGAAGTCCATCAATGTCATTTATTCAGAAATTATCAAATGGAAAATTAAAAGCAAGCTTTCTACATACTGGACAACGTAATTTAGGTTTCCACAATTTTAATGTTAAATCTGGTTCAAATATTGGAGAAAAAAGAGACAATGGACAATTTGAACCATTATTACCTACAGCTTATCAAAGAAGATTAGTCGGAGAATCTACACATTTTAGAATTTTAACTTCTAGTAGAAAAGGTTTTAGTAAAGAAATCAATATTTTGAGAGAAGGAGAAAATATTGTAGTTACATCTGAAAAAGGAATAGGATCTTCTCAACATGTTCTTAAAAGAACAGTTTTAGATTTCAGAAATGAAGATATAGATGGTCCATCAACTTCTGATCAAGCATCAGCTCCATTATCTGAACCAACCATAACCGTAACAAGACATTCTATTTCAAATGGACAAAGTCAAGGATTTGATACAGAAACAATTGCTAAATATGAAGTTCCAAATCTAAAATTAATTTCTCACGTAACTAAAATTAAATCACCTGACAAATTAGAAACAATTACACAACATGAAGATGGAACAAAATCTAAAATAATTGAACATATCGATGGAAGAGAAAGTTCATTTATGTTTAATCATCTTGGTGAAACTTTATTTTCAAATGAAATAGACAATAATGGAGATAGAGTTGTAATAACAAGATTAAACACAACTACATATTCAAAACTAAAGTATAGTTCTACTACGAAAAAATTAATTGAGAAAAAAAACATAACCCCTACTGTATTAGAATCAGAAATTTTTGATAATGATGGAAATTTAACTTCAACCACAAAAGTTAACAAAATACCTACTGGTGAAACCATTGAAACTACAAAACACTCAAATGGGTATACTACGATTCATAAAAAAAGACAAGATGGAAGTTTATTATCAATAATAACTCATTCTCCTTATGGAGAATCTTTTAAACAAGATTTTGATTCAAATAATTTACCAATAAACAGTCCATATAGAATTAATTAAAGGTGAAACATAATGAAGAAACTTTCAAAAATACATATAAAAAGTTCAATTTTTATTTCAGCAAATGTCTTAACACTGTTATCTTTATATAAAACTGTTAATGCTAGTCCGCATTATTTTGGAAAACCATCTACAATAAGATTATTATCTGCAGTGTTTAGAAGTCCATCAAGATCATTTCTTCAAAAATTACCAAACGGAAAAATAAAGGCAACATTTTTACATTCTGGACAAAATACTTCATCTTTAAATACTTTTAATATTAAATCTAATTCACATGTGTATGCGAAAAAAATTACTATGAAGAATATATGTATGTAGCTCCAGGAAAACATCAAAGAAAAGTAATTGAAGAAGCCATTGCTTTCAAAGTAATAACTTCAAGTAAACACGGACTCAACAAACAAATTGACATAATTAAAGAAAATGAAAACATTATAGTTACTTCACAAAAAGGCAATGGTACTTCCCAACAAACTTTAAAAAGAACAGTTCTTGATTTTGGAGATGGTCCATCAACTTCTGCTCAAGCTTATGCTTCATCATCTAATCCAAGAATTGTTGAAACAAAATATTCTTCTTTTGATCCTCTCTCTAAAAAGTTTAATGTGGAAACTAAAAGTGAATACAATCCTTCAAATTCAAAATTGATTTCACGTATTACTAAAAATAATTTAACTGGAGTAAGAGAATCAACTATGGTTCATGAAGATGAATCACAAACTAAAATTATTGAAAATCCAAACGGAACCGAACAATCCTTTATTATAAATAAATTTAATGAAATCATAGTGACTAAATCAATCAATTCAGATGGAACTACAACAATAATGAAAAAAATTGGACATCCATATAATTTTTTAACCAAATTATATGGTCCAAATCAAAACTTATTAGAGGAAACTACTACTGATCGAGATTTTTATGAAACGAAAAGATATAACGAAAATGGAGAACTAATTTTAACTACAACAATGAATAGATTACAAGATGGTTCAACATTAGAAACAAATATCTCTCAATCATCTTCAATCACAACTGAACGACGATATAATGGAAGTTTAGCCTCAACCATAACTCGAAATCCAAATGGAGAATTAATTAAACAAGATTTTGACCAAAATGGGTCTCCATTAAACAACCCATATAGAATTAATTAAAGGTGAAACAAATGAACAAGCTTTCAAAAATACATATAAAAGGAACAATTTTTATTTCAACAAATGTATTAACACTATTATCTCTATGTAAAATCACCAACACCACTCCTTACAATTTCGGAAAACCATCTACGGTAAGATTATTATGTGAAATATTTAGAAATCCATCGGGAGGATTTCTTCAAAAATTACCAAATGGGAAAATGAAAGCAAGCTTTTTATATTCTGGAAAAACTAGTTCAAATTTACATAATTTTAATATTAAAGGCAGTTCAGCTGTATATGTGAAAAAAGATTATGATGAAAAATTTAACTGTGTACATCTAGAAAGACACGGAAGAAAAATTATTGAAGAAGGTATCGCTTTCAAAATAATAACTTCAAGTAAGTCGGGACTTCTTAAACAAATTGATATAGTCAAAGAAAATGAAAATATTGTAGTTACTTCACAAAAAGGTAACGATACTTCTCAACAAATTTTCAAAAGAACAATTCTCCATTTTGGAGATGGTCCATCAACTTCTGCTCAAGCTACTTCTTCATCACCTACTCCAAAAGTTATTGCAACAAGATACTCTTCTTTTAATACTGACTCTAAAAATTTTAATGTAGAAACTATGAGTGAGTACGACCCTACAAATTCAAAATTAATTTCGAGTATTACTAAAAATAATTTAACTGGGATAAAAGAATCAATTATGATTCATGAAGATGATATGAAGACTAAGATTATAGAAAATCCAGATGGAAGTGAACAATCCTATATAACAAATAAATTTAACGAAACCATACTAACCAAAATAACCGATTCATCAGGAAATACAACAATAATAAAAAAGATTGGACATCCTTATAAATTTTTAACCCAAATATATGGTTCAAATCAAAACTTATTAGAGGAAACTGCTACCGATCGAGATTTTTATGAAAATAAAAAATATACCGAAAATGGAGATTTAATTTTCACTACAACAATAAATAAATTTCCAGATGGTTCAACTTTAGAAACAAATATCTCTCAATCATCTTCAATCACAAATGAACGACGATATGATGGAAGTTTAGCCTCAACCATAACTCGAAATCCAAATGGAGAATTAATTAAACAAGATTTTGACCAAAATGGTTCTCCATTAAACAACCCATACAGAATTAATTAAAGGTGAAACAAATGAAGAAACTTTCAAAAATACATATAACAAATTCAATTTTTATTTCAGCAAATGTCTTAACACTATTATCTCTATGTAAAATTACTAACGCTTCTCCTATATCAAAATTTGCAAAACCTTCAACGGTAGCATTATTGGGTGAAGTTATTAGAAACCCCACTGAATCATTCATTCAAAAATTACCAAATGGAAATTTAAAAGCAAACTTTTTAGTGTCCGGAAAACATTCAGTACTTCTTCGTAATTTTAATATTAAAGGTAAATCAAATGTTGGAGTTAAAAAGACTATTAATTCTGATTATAAAATAATATTACCATCAAAAAGTCATAGGAAATTAGAGGAAGAAGGAGTCGCATTCAAAGTATTTACTTATAGTAAAAATAATCTTGATAAGCAGATAGATATATTTGAAGAAAATGGAAAGATTGTTGTTAATTCAGAAAAAGGTAAAGGAACTACAAATTATATTGTTAAATCAACAACTCTTGATTTTGGAGATGGGGCATCGACTTCTTCTCAAGCTTCTTCATCAAACGAACCGGTAATTACTTCAAAAAGATATTCAAATTATGATGAAAGCTCTGGAAGATTTATTGTAGAACAAACAAATATATACAATCCTTTAAGTTTAAAATTAATATCAAGTACAACTAAAAACTTTTTAACTAGAGAAATAACTTCATCAAGTGATAATGCTCCACAAACTAGTATAACTCGTGAAGTTTTTTTCAAAACTCCTACAATACAATTATTAAGTGAAACTGCTATGAATCCAGAAACAGCACCTATCACCAAAACTCCTGAAGGAAAAATAAAAGCAAGATTTTTACATTTTGGAAGATCTTCTGCTTCAGTAAAGTATGTTCTTGTAAAAAGTAAATCTCTTGTAACAGTTAAAAAGAATATTGATGATGCTTTTGAAGAAATACAAAAGGTTAAAGGTAAAATGAATTTTGAGTCCGAAGGTGTTGAATTTATTATTCATACTCGTAGCAAATATGGACTTGATAAAAAAATTCATATTACTCAAGAAAATGGAGATATTGTTGTTAATTCCACAAAGGGAGAAAATACTCCTAATCACTCTATCAAAAAAACAGTTCTTAAGTTTGGGGATGGATCATCTTCACCAAAAATTAATCAAACAAAATTTTCTCTTCCAAATGATCAAACAAAACAATTTGATTTAGAAGAACATTCTACATA
>JAGHEJ010000062.1 GCA_017889345.1 Clostridiales bacterium
ATTTCATACTTAGTGCCTGGAACAGCCTCATGAGTTAAAATTATTTCTCTATGATTTATATCAATACCTTGAATATGTTCACCATAAATATAAATAATAAATTGAGGATTGGTAGCATCCCAACCTTCATCAAAAGTTTTGAAATTAAGAGCAATTGTTTTCCCTTTAAATTTCTCTGGAACTTCTACACTACATTTAAACCATCCATGACAATCTCGTCCTCCCCAAAGATCTCCAGTTTTAAATTCTCTCCACTGATTTTCTGGAGCATTTTTAATTAAATCAATATTGTGGTAATTTCCTTCTATATACCTATAATTTTCTAAATTGATTTCATCTTTATATACATGCTTTGCAATTTCTCCACACGTCTTATCAATTCTTTCTAATAAGTAAAACATTTTCTGTTCTCCTTTACCTAAAAATTTCCTACTTTTACATTAATTGATTGAGCTTTATTCTTTTACCGCTCCAACTGTTAATCCACTTACAAAATATTTTTGGAAAAATGGATACGCACATATAATTGGTAATGTTGAAATTACAACTATTGCCATTTTTACCGTATCCCTTGGTAATTTAGATGCTTGTTCTACTGCTGTTATACCCAGACTTGCAGAGTTATTAATTAAAAATTCTATAGATGTCTCTAGTTTTATGAGTAAATATTGTAAGGGCATTAAATTACTTTCATCTATATAAAGCATTGCATTAAACCAATCGTTCCAAAATCCTAAAGTTAAAAATAATGCTATTGTAGTTATTGCTGGTAATGATATTGGTAAAACTATTTTTAAAAATAACACCCATTCAGAAGCTCCATCTATTTTTGCAGATTCAATAACAGCATCTGGTACCGTTGTTTTGAAAAACGTTCTAAGTATTATAATGTGAAATGAACTAACACAAATTGGTAAAATAAGTGCCAACAAATTATTTTTCAAATTTAAAAATCTTGTGACAACTAAGTACGAAGCAACAATACCTCCAGAAAATAACATTGGTATAAAAATAAGTTTTGTAAAGAATTTTTTATAAGCAAAACTCTTTCTTGATAAAGCATAACCATAAGTTGTCATTATGATTAGTCCAAGCAAGGTTCCTGTAATTGTAACAAATATAGTTATCCCATACGCATTCAAAATATTATTTCCAGAGGTAAAAATATATTTGTATGCATCTAAACTCCATTCTTCTGGCCAAAATCTATATCCATTTAACTGTAATGATTGCTCATTTGTAAAAGAAATTATTACTACAAACAAAAATGGAACTATACACAAAGCAGCTAATATTATAAACAAAATATTTAACACAACATTAGTTGATTTTGAAATTGCATTAAACTTATTAATTCTATCCTGATCCTCATTATTTTTCTTTTTACTCTTAGATAAACTTCTCATTTTATCATTCATCTCTTTCACCACCTTTATTTTTAAAAGAACGCATTCTCTTTATCTACCTTTCTAACTATTCCATTTGTAACTAAAATTAATATTAATCCTACAAAAGATTGATATAATGCAGCTGCAGCACTCATACCTATATTACCTAAATTAATAAGTCCTCTATAAACATATGTATCAATAACGTTTGTTACTGGATATAAGGCACCAGAATTCTTAGGTAATTGATAGAACAATCCGAAATCAGCTCTAAATATTCCTCCAACTGCTGTTATAAACATGATTATTAATACAGGTTTTAACAATGGTAATGTAATATATTTAATTTGTTGCCACTTACTTGCTCCATCAATCATAGCTGCTTCATAATAAGATTTATCTATTCCACAAATCGAAGCTAAATAAACTACCGTTCCATAACCTACACCTTTCCATTGACTCATGAAAATTATTATAAATACCCAATGCTTAAGTTCGGTGTACCAAGATATTTTATCTCCACCTAACGACGTAATTATGTTATTTATATATCCTTTCTCTGGGCTTAAAAAAGCAAATAAACAATAACTTACAACTACCCAAGACAAAAAATATGGTAAAAACATTGAGCTTTGATAAAATTTTGATAATCGCTTATTTAATAGCTCTTTCAAAAGTATAGCCAACGTAACTGGAAGAACTATTCCTAAAACTATAAATACCAAATTATAAAGAACAGTATTTCTAGTTATTAACCACGCATCACTACTTCCAAATAAAAATTTAAAGTTATCAAGTCCTACCCACTCACTTTTTATTAAACTTTCTAAAAATCCCCCATGAATTTTCCAATCTTTAAAAGCTAACACTATACCAAACATTGGAAGATATGCAAAAACTAAAAACCATAATGTTCCTGGAATCGTTAACAATAATAGTTCTTTATTATCTTTAAATTTCTTAAATCTTGATTTTTTCCTATTCCTATCTACTCTTTTTGACATTTAACTCAACCCCTTATTCTAGAAACTTTTCTGCAACTATTTAAAATATATCACATCTTTGTAAACGCTTTGAGTTTAAAAATTTTAGATTTAGTGAAGAAATTAGAGATTTAAAATTTTTAATTTCAACATAAAAAAGACCCCACTAAGGAGTCTTTTATTTTAAAATTAATATCTTTTCATATCTCTAATAGTTGATGGACAAACACCAAAATATTTTTTAAACTTCCTATAAAAATAACTCGTATCAATATATCCAACTGATTTTGCTATATCATTTATTTTCATATTTGTATTAAGAATAAGTTCTTTTGCCTTCGTGTTTTTAGTTTTATTTAAATATTCTGAGAAAGAAACTCCAACTTCTTTATTAAATATCTGTCCTAAATAAGAACTGTTAACGTTATATTTTTGAGCTAGAGTTTTCAAACTTAATTCCTCATAATACTTTTCATTCACTATGCTTATAACTTGTTGAACTACAGGACTATATTGAATCATATTATTGTCCATTAAATCTATTAACTCATTTAATTCACTGAGAATAAAAGTTTTAATGCTTTCTCTTGTATTTTCATTGCACAATCCCACAATTATATTGCTTAAACCTTCATCTTCATATTTTCTATTAATTTTAAACTCTTCCAAAGTTTTATCTATTAAAAACAACATCTTTATGGAAAAATCGTATATGTTTTTGGGATTTAAATTTCTATTCTCCAAAATTTCGTCTATAAATTTTTCCAACTCGTCAATATTTCTTTCAATTATAAGTTTGTTAATTTTTTCAATTTCTTTATGGAAAGTAATATTGTTTTCCTTTGGATATTTAAAAGAATATCTATCTAAACAAATGTTTGTTCCTTCTGTTAGCATATATTTCTTTAAGGCACTTGAAATTTTATAGCTCACCTCTATTTCATTTAACTTAAAAACCAAATCTCCAATTGCTATAAAAATTTTTTCATTTAATTCTGTAATTATTTTATCTTTCAATTGTTCATAATAGTTTTTCACTTCATTTTGTGTAATGTCCTTATTCCAAGAATTTATTAAAACAATTTCACCATCATATTTATGTAATATTTCATACTCATTCTTAAAAACATTTTTGATAATTTCATCTACTTTCATAAATACATTATTCTCATCTTTTCGTATAAAAGTTATGATTGAAACTGTGTAGATTCGTTCATAGAAGGGAATATTTATATAATCTTTTATGTTTATCAATTCTTTTTCAGATAATTTTCCATTAACATATTGAAGTAAAATCCTATTTTTATTTAGAATTATATTTTCCTTAGTTTTTTCATCTTCAAGATCTAATACAATTTTCTTTATAGCATTTTCAAGTTCTTCCTCATCAATGGGTTTTAAAATATAATTTTTCACACCATATTCTATTGCTTTTTGAGCATAACAAAACTCATCATAACCACTCAAAATTATAAATTTAGTTTTATTACTTAATGATTTAACTTTTTGCAATAACTCAAGCCCATTTACTTTTGGCATATTTATATCCGTAATTATAATATCAACATTCTCGTTCTTAAATTTTTCAAATGCCTCTTCCCCGTTATTTGCTGTTTGTGTTACTTGTAATCCTAAGCTTTCCCACTCAATTATATTTAAAAGACCTTGAATTATTAATTTTTCATCATCAACCAACATAACCTTATACAAATTTTACACACCTTTCCGAGGTATTCTTACAATTACCAAGTTTTCTTTATCTTTTGTTTTGATAAAAGATACTCCATAATTTTTTCCGTATTCAATTACAATTCTTTCATGAACGTTAAATATTCCTATAGAACTTCCTTCATATGATCTATTTTTCAAACTGTTATTCAAATAATTTAATTTAACATCATCAATCCCTTTTCCATTATCAATGATTTTAATAATAACGTCCTCTTCTTCTCTCAAGATTTTAATTTTTAAAACGTTATCTTTATCCTCCAACCTAATTCCATGAACAAAATAATTTTCCACTAAAGGTTGCAAGGTAAATTTTATAATTTGGTTATTTAATAATTCCTCATCGTATTCAATAAAAAATTGAAAATTATCGTAATATCTGAATTTAAAAATTTCAATATATTTTCTGCAATAATCCAATTCACTTTCTAAAGAGATAATATTTTTATCTTTCAACTGATTTCTAAATAAAACCGATAATATGTACAACATTCTTCCAACTTCTTTGTCTCCATTGCAAATAGATTTCATTCTTATTGACTCCAAAGTGTTATACAAAAAGTGAGGATTAATTTGGCTCTGTAATGCCTTCATCTCAGATTTTTTTCGTTCAATCTCCGCTTTATAACTTCTGTCAATATATTTTTTCAAATCTTTACACATTTCATTAAAACTTTCAGCGATATAATTAATTTCATCATCTTCATGCGTTAAAGTTATTTCCACATCTAATTCTCCATTTTTAACTTTATCCATAGATTCTAAAATATTATCCGTTCTATCACTCAAAACTTTTAATTTAAAATAATTAATTCCTTGAGATATTATCAAAAGAATTGATCCCATTATGACTAAAGCAAGAATGCTATCCAACATTTTTTCAAAGTCTTGAGGCTTTACCATTAAAATTACTTTTAAACCTCCATCACTAAATGTGGAGTCTATATAATGATTTCTATCTTTAATAATATTTTCATAATCACTAACGGGAATATAATCCAAAACGCCTCTTGAATCATATACAACATAATTTTGATCATCCAAAATTAAAATGTTAGCCTTCTCTTCATATTTTTTATCTATGTATTTCAAATAATTTAAATCGTATTTTAAAACCATAAGACCTATTATTTGTAAATTTGATGGATCTCTAATTTCTTGTACAAAACTTATAGTTCCTCTATCACCTATTAATTTTAATATTTTTCCATCTTTATAAAACTCTCCACTCTGTAACTCTTTAACATTTATTTGATTTAATCGATTAAATAAACTTTTCTCATTTCTTATAAAACTTATAAAACTAATCTCTTTTAAATTTTCATTTTGTAAAAAAGATTCATTTGTAAAACTCTCAATACCTCTATAATAAAAACTATCACTTTCATATATCTTGTTCATTTTTTGTTTCAAATAAGATAACGTATCCATATTCAAAAAATCAATTACATCACTTATTAAAAAATGATCTCTATATAATTCTCTAACAAGTTGTATTGAATAATCATATATTTTGTTTAATTCATCGTTAACATCTCTAACAATTTTTTCGCTTATATAATAATTTGTTTCCCGTGTATTTCTAACCAAATCTTTAATGAAATAAATATCTAAAGCTCCTATCAAAAATATAACTATCACTGTATTGGTCAAAAAAATTCGTTTATATATAGTCGATCTATTTTTTCCCATAATTTTTAATCCTCTACTAAGATTTTATTTGTTACTCTATATAGGAATAACTTACTTAATAAATTTATTAAAATCTTTTTACATATGATAAAGTCTATTTTTAGTGAACTTATTCTATTTTACTTTTTAAATTATACCGTAAAATTTGAATTTATAAAACATTTCCCTTATACTTGTTGATAAAAGTTGAGAACATTTTCAGGAGATGTTGTATGTTAAATGAAATTTTTAATCTTGATAAAATTCTAGAAACTTTTAATTACATATTTTGGTTTTTCATTTTAAATTTGTTGTTTTGGATTTTAAATATTCCACTGATTTTGTTTTTTGTTTTTGTTGGCATAAGTGGAATTCCAACTTACTTTCCTTTGTTCTTAGTTTGTCTAATTCCAGTCATGCCATCTTTTACTATAATTTTGTACTGCATGAATAAATTTTATAAAACTAAAAATATTTCAATTATTCATGACTTTTGGAAAGGATTTAAACTTAACTTTGGACAAGGATTAATTGTTTGGTGTGTAGAGCTTGTAGCAATATTTTTAATTTTTACAAATATTAACTTCTTCTCTGCGGTTGCAAATAGTTTTGTTATACCAGCTTTATTTATTTGTTTGTTGATTTTAATATTGGCAATGACTCCGTATTTATTTTTGATAATTAGTAAATTTTCAATGACGAGCTTAGAAGTTTTAAGATTGAGTTTTATTTTGACTTTTACAAGACCAATTCTTACTATAACAAATTTTTTGTTATTCTTAGTTGCGTTGGTAATTTTTGAAATTAATCCTGCCCTTGTAATACTATTTGTTTCCTCTTTGCTAGGATTCGCTATAATTTTTGTAAATAGAGTTTTGTTAAAGGAACTTGAAGATATATCTAAGAAAAATAATTAGTTTAAATTTTACATAGGAGAAATTAATATGACAAACTTTTCATCTAAAAATTTAGATTTGTTTAAAGATACTGTAAGAAATATAGCTTTTGAAATTTCAAACTCCATAAAAGATACCAAACTTAAAAAATTATTTTACAATTGTTTTATCAATACAATGGAAGCAACTGTTATATATAACGAAAATGATACATTTATCATAACTGGAGATATTCCTGCAATGTGGCTAAGAGATTCAACTTCGCAAATTGAACATTATCTTCCATTTATAAACAAATTTCCTATTCTTAAAGAAATTTTTGTGGGATTGATTAATAGACAAGTCAAATGTATTTTAATTGATCCATACGCAAATGCTTTCAATGAAGAAGCTAATGGACAAAAATGGGATAATGATATTACAAAAGATAGTCCTTGGGTTTGGGAAAGAA
>JAGHEJ010000063.1 GCA_017889345.1 Clostridiales bacterium
TACTGTTGTTATCGCAGCTGTTAATGTCGTCTTACCATGGTCTACGTGACCTATCGTTCCTATGTTAACGTGTGGTTTATTTCTCTCAAATTTAGCTTTTGACACTTATTTATACCTCCTATTTTTTCTGCCATACCTTTCTTTGGAGCTCATGAACGGAATCGAACCGTCGACCTTCACCTTACCAAGGTGATGCTCTACCACTAAGCCACATGAGCATCATAAATAGATTTTAATCTATTTAAATTTTCATGTCAATAATCTTATTTCCAAATTATTTTTTATTTATACATCATATATTCTAACTTCTATGTATTATTTTTATCCAGACACTTTGTAAGCTTACGTTTTATCCTTTGAATAGCATTATCTATAGATTTAGGTTGCCTATTTAACAAATATGCTATTTGTTGATAACTTCTACCAATAACATAATAATGCAATACTATTTTTTCATATTTGGATAAATTTTCTAAAACATGTTGTTCTATTTCATTTATTTGTTCCCTATCAACAAATAATTCTTCCGGATCTGACATCTTTAAAGATTCCATAATATCAAGAAGTGTTTTATCTGATTCATCGTCATAAACCGGTTTATTTAAAGAAATATATGTATTTAACGGTATGTGTTTTTGTCTAGTAGCAGCCTTTATTGCAGTTATAATTTGTCTAGTTATACAAAGTTCTGCAAAACCCTTAAATGTGGACAACTTTTCACTTTTATAATCCCTTACAGCTTTATATAATCCTATTAACCCCTCTTGATATATATCTTCCTTATCTGCTCCTATCAAAAAATAAGATTTAGCTTTTAACTGAATAAATTTCTTATATCTTTTAATTAAAGCTTCCATACATTGGGCATCACCCTCTTTAGCTTTTTTAACAATTTCCTCCTCATCTATTTCATAAACTTCACAGCAACTATTTAATTCTTTAAATGAAATATCTGTCATAGAATCACTCCTTAATAAACTCCTTAACTTCCTTTCCTTATATTTTCAAGTTTGTCAATAATTTTATCATCTAAATTATCCATAAGCAAAGATCTATTGTTAGTAGCATTTATCTTCTCTGTCTCTATTTTAATCTTACAATCAATATCATAAACATCTCTATAAAATTCTAAAGATGAAATTCTAGCAGCTCCTCTTTGAAATACGGTTTGTTGCTCTAAATAATCAGAAGTTACAACCATTATTTCAGATTTTCTTCCAATTTTGTGTACAACCCTTTCTATATAGGTATCTGCTAATTCCCCTTGTTTTGTAAAAATAACACTTAAATTATCTGAAATATCGACTTTTCTATCTCCACTCGTATTCGAGCTATGAGCATCAAAAACTAAAAATATTTTACATTCATTAAATACAGCATAATTTTCCATTATATCAATTAATTTTTGTCTTACAATTTCTGAATCCATATGTATAAACTTTTTAAGATTAGGCCACGAATTTATAACATTGTACCCATCTACAAATATTATTTTCACATTACTCCCCTCTTTGTTTCTTTATTTCATACATAACAATTCCCGAAGCCACTGAAACATTAAAAGACGTTATATTTCCATACATAGGTATATTTATTTTAATATCACAATACTCAAGTAACTCATCACTTACACCTTCATGTTCATTACCTATGATAATAGCTATTGGAAATTTATAATTTTCTTCATATACTCTTCTAGAAGAATCTATCGTTGTAGCAACAATTTTAAATTCCTCATCTTTTAATTTCTTAACAACATTAACTAAATTATTGGTTCTACATATGTTCAAATGAGCTAAGGCTCCCATCGAAGATTTCCATACAGTATCTGTTATATTAGAACTTCTTTTTTGAGGCACTATAATATTTTTTATGCCCATGCATTCTGCACTTCTAAAAATAGCTCCTAAATTTTGCGGATCTTGTATACCATCTAAAATCAATAAAATCGGCAACTTCTCTTTCTTTAATTCCTCTATAAGCTCTGAGAATTTATAATACTTATAATTAGAAATTTTAGCAGCTATTCCTTGATGAACTTTTGTATTACACATATTTTCCATATCATTACTATAAACGTATTTAATTTTAATATTACGATTATTAACTTCATCTAATATATCTTTTATATTTCCTTTATTTAGATTTTTACTTATATATAAAGTTTCTACATCTATCTTTGTTTTAAAAATTTCTCTAATTACTCTTTTACCACAAACTATGTTTTCTTTACCCAAAACTACTTCTCCTTAAATACAGTTTAATATTTGATTCATCATAAAATCTAATCTCTCAAATTTCTTTGTTATATATAAATACCCTATAACCGTTTCAAATCCTGTAGCAATTTTATAATCAGAAAGTAATGCATTTTTAGGAATGGTTTTAACTTTTGTATTTCTACCTTTCTTAAAGTAAATAGTTTCCTCATCTAATAAAAATTCTCTTATTTTAAAATAAGCTTCTTTTTGTGCCTTAGCATTTACATATTTTACAACCTCAAAGTGAATCTTATAAGAATTTATAGTTCCATATTTTTTTACCATATAATTCCTTATATAAAGTTCATAAATACAATCTCCTATATAAGCTATACTTAACGGATTTAAACATCTTATTTCTTTCTCTGAATACTCATAACTATCTATTAATTTCCAACACATCTATCTTTTTAATTAAATCCCTTCTAGTATAAAATTGTATCAATAATCCTATTATCTTTCGAATTAACAACTCTTACACCTTTTGGTATATCTTCTAAAACTATCCCAAGACTTAAAAGAGAATCTCTAATTTTATCAGCAGAAGAAAAATCTCTCTCTCTTTTACACTCCCATCTTGTTTTAATCATTTCTCTTACTTCTTCACTTAACTCCCTACATTGATTATCTTCTTCAAATTCTATACCTAATACTGAAAAAAACTCATTAAATATATTTTTAGCATAAACTCTATCTTCTTCTGTAAAATTCTCTCCATAAGCATTTATAAATTTTACAAATTCAAAAATAACAGAAATTCCATCTGATGTATTAAAATCATCATCCATTTTCTCAATAAATTTATCTTTAAACTTATTTATATCATCTATATACCTTCGTTCTTTAATATTCTTTACTTTAGACTCCTCTTCATAAATATCCAAAAATTTATATGCATTAAATATTCTAGATAAAGATTTATTTGACCAAACAAGCTGATCTTCAGAAAAACAAAGTTCATTTCTATAATGAGAAGATAAAAGGAAAAATCTCAAAATATTACCAGAATATTTTTCAACAATTTCTCTCGTAGTGAAAAAATTTCCTAAAGATTTAGACATCTTTTCCTTATTAATGTTTAAAAAAGAACAATGCATCCAATAATTTGCAAGAGGTTTATTTATCAAAACTTCTCTTTGAGCTATTTCATTTTCATGATGAGGAAAAATTAAATCAAATCCTCCCCCATGAATATCTATTGTCTCTCCCTTAAAATATTTACCTATCATAGCACAACATTCTGTATGCCAACCAGGTCTTCCATTCCCCCAAGGAGATTCATAATAAGGTTCACCATCTTTAGCCTTTTTCCATAATATAAAATCTAACGGATCTTTTTTATCTTTATTTATTTGAATTCTTGATCCAGCCTTTAAAGTTTTAATATCTTGTCCAAATAATTTACCATACTCCTTAAAAGAAGATATATTAAAATAAACATCTCCATTTGATTCATAAGCATAATCATTTTTAACTAATTCATCTATAAGAAAAATCATTTCATTTATATTTTCAGTAGCTTTAGGATTTATAGTCGCTCTCTTTATATGAAGATTTTCTGCATCTTTATAATACTCCCATATGTACTTTTCACTTACTTTAAAAATATCCTCATCATTTTCATTAGCTTTATTTATAATTTTATCATCTATATCTGTAAAATTTTGTACAAATTTAACTGTATATCCCTTATATTCAAAATATCTTCTAACAACATCAAACACTACAAAAGTACGAGCATTACCTATATGAAATAAATCATAAACCGTAGGACCACATACATACATATTTATATGATTATTATTAATCGGTTTAAATTCTTCTTTTTTTCTTGTAATGGTGTTAAATACTCTCATCAATCTTCTCCTAAAATATTATTTAAAATAGATTCTCCAAACCACAAATCTTCTTTAGTAGTTATTTTTATATTAAAATAATCTCCTATGTAAAAATAAGTAAATCCCCCTATAATATCTAAAGCACTAGTTTCATCAGTTATTGTATAATTACCATCTTTCACTTTCAAATAAGCATTTATTAATAAATTCTTGTCAAAACATTGAGGAGTTTGTATGCACAACAACTTATCTCTATCCAACGTATATATATTCTCATTTTCTCTAATTTTTATAGTATCTTTAGATGGAACATAACAAGAAGACGCTCCATACCTATAAGCATTTTCAATACCCTTAGTTATACAACCATAACTTACAAAAGGCCTTGCTCCATCATGTATTAAAACATAATCACTTATTACATGATTTAACCCATTGAATACTGAGTCTTGCCTTGTCTCCCCACCATAAACTATATAAATATTTTTCTCCCTATCTCTAAAAAATCTATGTATTACTCTCTCTCTACAATATTCTTCTTGTTCAGGATTCAAAACAAGAATCACCTTACTTATATATTTATGAGTTAAAAATTTATACAACGAATAATAAATTATTGGTTTGCCATTTATTTCTAAAAACTGTTTACTCAATTTCATATTCATTCGAGTAGATTTTCCCGCAGCTAGTATAATGCAATCAATTTTATCCATATAAATCCTCACCGTAAAATACGAACTAAATATATTATAAATCTATTGCCATTAATTGGCAAATAATATTGATAAAATTTAAAATAAAGATATAGCAGAAATCCGCTATATCTTTATTTTTTCACATATACAATATTATCATCTTTAACTATTGCTTCTATCTTATCATTAAAAGATATATTTCCAGATAAAATTTCTTCAGAAATTATATCTTCAACATATTTTGTAATAGCTCTTCTTAATGGTCTAGCTCCATACTGACTATCAATACTTTTATCTAAAATAAACTCCTTAGCTTCCTTCGTAAATTCTACAAATATTTCTTGTTTTTTAACCCTCAATTTAAAATCTTCAAGCATTTTATCTAAAATATCTAATAAATTTCCTCTATCTAATTGTTTAAATACTATTATATCATCAAGCCTATTTAAAAATTCAGGCTTAAAATTTCTCTTAAGCTCTCTTAATACATTTTCTTTCATTCTATCATAAGCATATTTATCGCCATTTTCAGAAGTTGAAAATCCTAAAGATGAGTTTTTATTTATAATATCCGCTCCAATATTTGAAGTTAAAATTATTATTGTATTTTTAAAACTAACTTTTTTACCATTAGAATCAGTTAAATGTCCATCTTCTAAAATTTGAAGCATTATATTAAAAATATCTGGATGTGCTTTTTCAATTTCATCAAACAACACAACAGAATATGGGTTCCTTCTTATTTTTTCTGTTAATTGACCACCTTCTTGAAAACCAACATACCCTGGAGGAGATCCTATAATTTTAGATATTGTATGCTTCTCCATATATTCAGACATATCAAATCTTATAATATTATCTTCACTTCCAAACATAACTTCAGCTAACGCCTTACACAATTCTGTTTTTCCAACTCCAGTAGGTCCAAGAAATATAAAAGACCCAATAGGACGCTTAGGATCTTTAAGTCCAACTCTCCCTCTTTTTACAGCTTTTGAAATAGCAATAACCGCATCATCTTGAGCTATAACTCTCTTTCTTAAAATATCTTCAAGCCTCAATAATTTTTGAGATTCCGTTTCCGTTAGCTTTTCAACTGGTATCTTAGTCCAATTTGCAACAACAGAAGTTATTTCTCTCTCTGTTAATACAAATTCTTTATCATACTTCTCTATTTTCCATTTTTCTTTAGAGGTTTCTAATTTTTCTTTTAACTTTTGCTCCTTATCTCTTAAAGACGCTGCTTTTTCAAAATCTTCCAAAGTTATTGCTTCTTGTTTTTCTTTCCCAACTTTTGCAATCTCTTCTTCAATTTCTTTAACTTCTATTGGAACTGTTAAATTTCTTACTCTGATTTTAGCTGCAGCTTCATCTATTAAATCTATTGCTTTATCAGGTAAGTATCTATCTGTAATAAATCTAACTGATAAATCTACAGCAGATTTTATTGCATCATCAGTTATTTTAACTTTATGATGAGTTTCATATTTATCTCTTATTCCAAAAAGTATCTCTATTGTTTCATTAACTGTAGGCTCTCCAACAAAAATAGGTTGAAATCTTCTTTCAAGAGCACTATCTTTTTCTATATATTTTCTATATTCATCAATCGTAGTAGCTCCAATACACTGAATCTCTCCTCTAGCAAGAGCTGGCTTAAGAATATTTGATGCATCTATTGCCCCTTCTGCTCCCCCAGCACCAATAATCGTATGTATCTCATCAATAAATAAAATTACATTTTGAGATTTTTTAACTTCATCCATTATCTTTTTAAGTCTCTCTTCAAATTCTCCTCTATATTTAGTACCAGCAATTAAAGAAGATAAATCTAACGTTATAACTCTCTTATTCTTAAGAATTTCAGGAATATTCCCTTCAACTATTTTTTGAGCGAGTCCTTCTACTATTGCAGTTTTTCCCACACCCGGATCTCCAATAAAACAAGGATTATTTTTCATTCTTCTACACAAAATTTCTAATACCCTTTGGGTTTCAATATCTCTTCCTATAACAGGATCAAGTTTTCCTTCACTTGCTAATTGCGTCAAATCCCTACCATGTTGATCTAAAACAGGAGTCGGAAACTTTTTTAATTTTTGATCATGCTCATGAGGATTTTGAATATCTCCCGTAACATTCAAAGCATTTATTGTTTGATTCCATATTTTAACAATAGAAACACCTTTTCTATCAAGAAGTTTATACGCAACACCATCTGACTCATTTATTAAAGCTAATAATATGTGTTCTGGAGAAACATGATTATGTCCAAGTTTTTTGGCTTCTTCAACGCTATTTTCGATAACTTTTTTAGTTCTTGGAGTTAACGGAATTTCCGAATTCTTTATTTCAATTTCTCCAGGAGATAAAACTGTACGTATTTCCTTTACCATATCTTCATAAAAAATGTTAAAGGAGTTTAATATTTTTTGTACAGGTCCATCCTCTCTTAAAAGACCTAATAATAAATGTTCCGTTCCTATAAAACCATGCCCAAGCTTTATAGCATCATCTCCAGAATAAGTAATTACTTTTCTAGCACGCTCAGTTAATTTATCAAACATAAAATCTACCTTTCTATTTAATTTTCATTTATTATTTCAACATTTTTAAAAAATCCTCTTAAATATTTAGCCCTCTCGGAATCTCTTTTCTTTGAATTTAAAATTTCATCTTTAATATTTTTTTGTAAAGAAGCCGGCTGAGATCCAATTAAAACCTCATTTATATTAATATCACCTTTTATCATTCCCTCTTCCATACCAAGTCTTACATGAGATAATAATTCTAGCGATTCTTTTGTACTTATAGAATAACAATTAGATAAAATCCCTATACTTCTGAATATTTTATCCTTCATTTCAATTTCATAATCTTTAAATAAAGATTTTCTAGTATTAATCTCCCTATCTGTAAGCTCTTTAACTATAGCATAAAGATTATTCAATATATCTTGTTCACTTACTCCTAAAGTTACTTGATTAGAAACTTGATAAATAGCTCCTTCTGATTTACTTCCTTCTCCATAAAGTCCTCTTATCGTCATCCCAACCTGAGTTAAAGCTTTATACACCTTAGAAATATTATCAGTCATAGTTAAAGCTGGTAAATGAATCATAATAGACGCTCTCATACCTGTTCCCAAATTCGTTGGACAAGTTGTTAAGTACCCTATCTTTTCATCAAAGGCATAATCTATTTTACTTTCTATAAAATCATCTAATTTCATAGCTTCATTAAATGCATCAATCAAATTATATCCTGAATTAAAAAATTGGATTCTTAAATGATCTTCCTCATTTGTCATAATACTTATAGTTTCTTTTTCATTTACAAAAAAAGAAGATTTACTTGATGATCTTATTAACTCTTTACTTATCAAGTGTTTTTCTAAATAACTATTCTTGTCCAAATTACTACTAGATGATAAATCTATTCTTTTAAAACTTTCATTATATTCCCTAAGAACTTCTTCAATTCTATCTGAAATAGCCAACGCTTTACTTTTATCAAGTTTATGCGGAAATATTTCTCCCTTTAAGTTTCTAGCAAGCCTAATTCTGCTACTTAAAACAAATTTATTTAATCCATTTTCTTGAGAATAAATCCAATTTTTAAGCATTTTTATTTATCCTCCTCAATATCTTTTTGTATCTTTCTTATACAATCTCTTATTTCTGCAGCTTTTTCATATTCTTCAGATAAAATAGCTTTTTGGAGTTTATCTTTTAGCTCACTAATCTCTTTTCTTTTTATAACATCTTCACCACATCTAGATGGAATCTTTCCCACATGATTAGATCCATTTTGTACGCGCTTTATAAAAATTGCCAATATCTTCAAAAATTGTTTATAACATTCATCACATCCTAAAAATCCCGTATTTTTAAACTCCGCATAAGTGGTTTTACATTTAGAACATTCTGAATCATTTATTTTTATAATAGATGATTGTTGATTATTATTAAAATACTCCACAAGTCCACTTAGAATATTTAAAGAAAATGTATTCTCAACATCTAATATAGAATTAAGGTTAAACTCTCCTAATTCCTTTGCACATTTCTCGCATATATTAAGCTCTTTTTTCATTCCATCAAAAACTTTAACAATATGAACATTAGCTTGATATTTGTTACATCTTTCACATCTATCCAATATTTTCACCCCTCAATTAAAAATATTTCCATATCCATTTACTTTGTTATATTACCAATAATAAAATGAATTTAAACATATTTTATAAAACATACATTATTTGTATATAATAATTCTATCTTTATTAATTAAAAAAATAACAGAGGACATCCTCTGTTATCTCTTACGCTTGACTTATACAAGAAACTGGACAACCTGCTGCACAAGTACCACAGTCTATGCATTCATCTGGGTTTATTTCAAATTGTCCATTATCTTTCTGACTTATACAAGAAACTGGACAACTTGATGCACAAGCACTACATCCAATACACTCATTACTAATTTTAAAAGCCATTTCAAAATACCTCCATACAGTTATGTAATGAAATATATTTAATTATATGATACTATATTTCTCATTTCAATATATTTTTATTTATGAAATATTATAAACTATTTTAAAATATACCTTTAATAATCTTCTCTTTCATATATTATATCATTAATAAAGTATTTTGAAACATCTTCTCCATCATATTCATCAATTAACAACTCTTCTTTACTATCTTTAACTTCTATATTATTATACTTTATTTCCATTTCATCCAATTTAATATCTCTAATAACTTCCTCACTATCTATTATAAATTTAACCTTAACTCTCTCTTTTAATATGCTTAAATCTACTACCTCTCCATCTCCAAATTTAGTCTTTACAATACTACCTATATTGGGCATTCTACTTTTAATATCTTCATATATATCTTGTTCATACTTTAAACAACACATGAGCCTTCCACACATTCCTGAAATTTTACTTGGATTTAAAGATAGATTTTGCTCTTTTGCCATTTTTATTGATACTGAAGTAAAATCTCCTAAAAAACTAGAACAACATAGTTGTCTTCCACAAGTACCAATTCCTCCAACTGATTTAGCCTTATCTCTAACTCCAATTTGTCTAAGTTCTATTCTTGTTTTAAAAATAGATGCTAAGGTTTTTACAAGGTCTCTAAAGTCTACTCTTCCTTCTGCTATAAAATAAAATATTATTTTATTTTTATCAAAAGTATATTCAACATCAACCAAGTTCATTTCTAAGCTAAATTCTCCTATTTTCTCTTTAGCAATTTTAAAAGCTTCTTTCTCCTTTTGTTTATTTTCTTCATGTATTCTCGTATCTTCTTCAGTTGCAATTCTTATACATTTTTTTAAAGAATTTAATAATTCCTTTTCATCTATAAACTTAGGAGGAACTACACACTTCCCATATTCAATTCCTCTTGAGGTTTCTAAAATTAAATAATCTCCTACATTAACTTCAAATTCCTCACAAGAAAAATAGTATATCTTTCCTACCTTTTTGAATCTAGCACCAACTACTCTTCTCAAATTACACCTCCATGACTTTTAAAATAAATATTCTATAACAAATTTCTAAATTCATATTAAGATTGATCCTATATCTAAAACTATTTGAATGTTTTAAAAATTTATATATTGTGTTATTTAAAATATTTTTAGAAATATTTTTAATATCCTCTTTAAAAATTAAACTACAAACAAAATTTTCATTATTTGTTTGTTTATATATGTATATATCTCTTGCTACTATAAGCAAAATATCCAAAAATACATTCTCCATATCCTTAAAATTATTTATTTCTCTACTTAATTCCAAAACTTTTATAACATCTTTTTCATAAAAATACTTAAATAATTCCAAAGAATGTAAATACATTTTATTTATGATTCCATTTTGTAAAATTGATGTTGTAAAAAATATATCTCCTTTAGTTTGTAAATATAATTTCTCAATTTTTTCATAATCTTTTGAAAAACTTTCAACTGATAATTTGTATTCATCAAAATCTATCTTTCCAAATTTTATACATAAACATCTAGATAAAATTGTTGGAATCATTTTTGATTTATCTTTTAAAACTAAAATTATAAATATATTCTCAATAGAATCTTCTAAAGATTTTAAAAACGCATTTTGAGCTTCTTTAGTCATTTTGTCACCATTATAAATAATAATAACCCTATTATTAAATACCTCTGACTTTTTCATCATTTCAAGATTTAAATTTCTAATATCTTCAATAGATATTATCTTCTTATCATTTTTAATCTCTATAATATCTCTTGTATTTAAAGAGGTTGCTCCTAATAATTTTAATGAAAACTCTTTAGATACCTCATATATTTTCTCTATATTCTTTCCATAAAATATGAAAGATCTTGAGCATCTCTCTTTGTGAGCTAATTTAAATAAATTCTCCTTTATATCTTCATAACACATGTTATACCTCAAGATTTAAAATTCTTAAAACTCGTTTATAAATATCATCATTTATCTCTTCTATTGATAACAATTTCTCATTTTTAAAACACTCTATGGTCTCTAAGTTATACTTCTTTGAAATGTATTTTAAATTTTCATAACAACTTCTTAAAAATTTCTCATTCTTCTCATGTATATCATGAGTTTCTCTCTCTTTTATAATTTTTAAACTAATATCTATTGGAATATCTAAGAAAAATGTTCTCTCCTCTTTTAAAAGAAAGCATTTGTTATATTCAAAATCAAGTATCCAATTAAAAAATTTCTCTCTCTCTCTTAAATCAGAAATTTTTCCCCCTTGGTAAATTAAATTTGAATAAACATATCTATCACAAATTACAACATATCCTTCTTTTATGTACTTTTCTATATGAGTTTTATAAATCCCAAGTCTATCTAATGAAAAAAATGTACTAATAACATAAGGATTTAAATCCTCTCCAAACTCTCCATTTAAATACTTCTTTACAAAAATGGAGTACTCCCCATTATAATTTGGAAATTCTATTCTTATGGATTTTATATTATTTTCATTTAATCTCTTTTCTAAAAGTTTTGTTTGTGTTTCTTTTCCACTTCCATCTAATCCCTCAAATGCTAAAATAATTCCTCTGTTATTCATGTTTTAAATTTTCTCCTCTATAACTTTTAAATATTTATCATCAATTAATCCATTTACCTCAAAACCCATTTCTTGATATTTATAAATAAGTTTAAGAGATTCTATTAAAATTCTTTCCCCTCTAAAAATAATTGGAGTTCCTGGTGGATATAAAAATATATCATTAAATAAAATTCTTCCTTCACATTCTTTTATTGGAAGAATTTCATAATTAAAATTCTCAATTTCATAAGGCTCTAACACCTTTTCATAATTAAGTGAACACGCTTTAAAAATTATTTCATCTACATCATATATTTCTTGATTTGATTTAAATTCCTTAATACACTTTTCTAAGAAAATAAAATCCTCCTCTTTTGTGTAAATAGTTGGTATTAAAATAACTCCATTAAAAAAACTCATTTCACATATAATTTTCTTAGAAAATAAATACTCGTAAAGAAAATTTCCATTTGAATTATGATTTTTAAATTTCAAACAAATTCTCGTATCATCAAAGGAAAAATTATTATTGCTTCTCTCTTTTATGTAAAAATTATTTAATCCGTATAAATTTGTATTTTCATTTATAAAATCTCTAAACTTATCGCATCTTTTAATTAAAATTTCTTGATCATATTTTGTGCAATCCTCAAGAGCCTTCTCAAGAGATTCCATAATTAAATAAGAAGGACTCGTTGTTGTAAAAATTGAAAAATATAAATCCGCTTTGTCTATTAATTTTTCATTATTAACATGTAAATACCCTCCTTGAGTTAACGCTCCTAAGGTTTTGTGAGCACTCATTACATTTAAATCACAATATTTATTTGTACACCTAAGTCTTTTGTTAAATCCTCTTATGTGAGCCCCATGAGCACTATCTATTAATAGAAGAATATTTCTCTTGTTTAAATAGTTATATATCTTTTCTTGATCTATGTAAATTCCATAATAATTTGGGTTAGTTAATATAACCCCTTTTATGTTTTTGTTCTTCTCAATCTTCTCTTTTATAACATTGAAAAACAAATCCTCTTTATTATAATTAATTTTTAAATCATCCTTAGAGTTTAAAAAATCTAAATTATATATTTCCCTATCTATGTAATTAACTTTTAGTTTTCTTAAAAAAATTCCATTTATTATACTTTTATGGCATCCTCTTTCAATTAAAATTTCATCCCCTTCATTAAAAGAAGAGAAGATCATAATTTGTATTCCACTTGTAGATCCATTTACTAAATAATACGACTTCTTACTTTCATAAAAATTTTTTAGTTTATCTAAAGAATGTTTTATACAAGAAAGTGGATTGTGAAGATTATCACTTCCCTTAACTTCTGTTATATCATGATGAAATGAAAAATCTAAATCTTTATAAGCTTCCCCATTTTTATGTCCTGGAGTTGTGAAAAACTTATAATTATTTCTCACAAGTTTATCTACCTCATTAAATATTTTTCCCAATTTACTCACCTGTTTTAAAATTCATATTTATTTGGTATACTTTTATTGTTCTTAAAATTTTAATTTTAGGAGATTTTATATGATTTGTATATATAAAACATCCTCCAATGATATTATGGAGAAAATTGATAACATAGAGCCTGGATGCTGGATAAATATTGTTGAACCATCAGAGCAAGAACTCTTATTTATTTCTAAGAAAACTCAAGTATCCTTAGAATTATTAAACGCAGCTCTTGATGAAGAAGAAACTTCAAGAATAGATGTGGAGAACACAAACATTTTAATAATAGTTGACGTTCCTTTTACAAATATAGAAGAGAATTCTTTAAGTTATGGAACATTTCCTCTTGGAATTATTTCAAACGATAATTACATTATAACTATATCTCTTAAAAAAAATAAAGTTATAACAGATTTTGTTGATGGAAAAATTAAAACATTTTATACATATAAACGTTCAAGATTTACTCTTCAAATATTAAACAAACTAACTTCTTATTTCTTACTTTATCTAAGACAAATTGATAAGAAAAGTCAGCTAATACACAATAGCATTCATAAATCTATGAAAAATAAACAGCTTCTTCAGCTTTTATCTTTAGAAAAATCTCTTGTGTATTTTTCAACCTCTTTAAAATCAAATGAGCTTACTCTTGAAAAACTTTTGAAATATGATTTTATTCAAAAATATGAAGAGGATAAACATTTATTAGAAGATGTGATTATAGATAACAAACAAGCAATAGAAATGGCTCACATTTATTCTAGCGTTTTATCAAGCTCTCTTGAATTTTTCGCAGCTCTTATTTCTAATAACTTAAACCTTGTAATGAAATTTTTAGCATCAATGACAATTGTTTTATCTGTTCCATCAATAATTTTTAGCCTTTGGGGAACAAATGTTATGGTTCCATTTGCTGATGATCCTTTAGGATTTTCAATTATAATCATAATTGCTATGGCAATCTCTATTTTAATTGCTATTATTCTTTATAAAAAAGACATGTTCTAATATATAAATAAATATTTATAAAATATTTCATTTATATATTGGAGGTTTTTTAATGAGTATAGCTTGTAAGAAATTAAATTTTGGAGATAATATATCAGTAATTTCACCATCATCTCCTACCCCTCGCACAGTTATAGAGGATTCTTTATTAAAATTAACAAATTTAAAGTTTAATTACAAAACTTATAATCATTTGTACGATAATATAGGATACCTTGCAGGAGATGATAATCACAGAGCTGATGATTTCAACTCATCTCTTAATGATAAAAATACAAATGGAATAATTTGTATGCGTGGAGGATACGGCTCACTAAGAATGATGCCTTTTATTAATTGGTCTTACTTTAAAAAAAATCCAAAAATATTTATTGGATTTAGCGACTTAACTCCTATTCTAAATTATATTTTTAAAAAATTTAACATAATAACTTTCCACGCTCCAATGCTTACTTCAAATTTAAACAATGAGTTTACTCGTGATAGTTTTATAAATACTCTAACCATTCCAAAAACAAACTACTACATTGAAAATCCAAAGGAAATATCTCTCAAATCCTTCTCCTCAAATAAAATTTCCGTAACTGGAAATATTGTTGGAGGAAATCTCTCTTTAATTTGTTCAACAATATCTACTAAATACGAAATCCCATTTAAAAATAACATTTTATTTATTGAAGAAATTAACGAAGATCCATATAAAGTTGATAGAATGCTTACACATTTATATTTAATAGGAAAAATAAATCAATGTCGTGGATTAATTCTTGGACAATTTACAAATTGTATTGGAGATGATGGAGTTAAAGTTGAAGATGTTCTTATAGAAAAACTAAAATTATTTAAAAAACCTTGTATTTATAATTTATCAGCAGGTCATGGTGAACCTCGTCTTACAATTCCAATTGGTGCAAAAGCTAAAATAAATACTGCAAACTCTACGATAGAAATTATAGAAAATGTAGTGTTATAAAAATCTAATAAATTTGAGGAAAAAATATGAAACTTAAAGATATATTTTTAAAAACTAATGATAAAGTTTCTTTATCTAAAAAAATATTTAACATATCTCTTGTTATGTTGATTTTAATATTAGTTTTAGTGTACTCATTTATAAAAATTGGATACTCCGTAAGTTTTATGGAAATTTTTGAGTACACTCCAAAAATTATAGAAGGAATAAAAATTACAATATTTGTCTCCCTCTCTTCTTTAATTTTAAGCGTTATAATAGGAATTATTTTAACTATACTTAGGAATTCAAAATTTCTTCCATTTGTATATTTTTCAAAACTTTACGTTTTGTTTATAAGAAATACTCCTCTGCTTGTTCAAATATTTTTGTTTTTCTATATATTTGGAACAGCATTTAATCTTGAAAATAGATATGTACTCGCTCCTATAATCTTATCAATTTTTTCTGGAGCATATATTTCTGAAATTATAAGATCTTCTCTTGAATCCATAGATTCTAAACAAATAGAAACTTGTATATCTCTTGGATTTAATAAATTTCAAACTCTATTTTACGTTATAATACCTCAGATTATAAGAATAATTCTTCCTCCACTTTCTGGACAATTCATTTCTTTAATAAAAGATAGCTCTCTTTTATCTGTAATTTCCGTAAGTGAAGTTACAAAAATAATAGAAGAGATTAATAGCTTAAACTTTAGGGTTATTGAAAACTATTTAATTTTGGCACTTATATATTTGATTTTAACAATTCCAATTCATTATTTATCACGTTATTTAGAAAAGAGGTTTTCAAATGGATATAGAGATTAAAAATTTAAATAAAACCTTCAAGAGTTTTCATGCTATTAAAAATTTAAATCTTTCTTTAAAAAATATAAATTCCCTTGGAATAATTGGTCCTTCTGGTGGAGGAAAATCTACTTTATTAAGAATTTTAACTGGTCTTCTTCCTTTTGACTCAGGAGAAATTTATATTAATAATCTTAAAGTTGATTTTAACGATAAATCTATTTTAGATTACAGAAAAAATATTGGAGTTGTATTTCAAAGTTATAATTTGTTTCCTCATTTAACAGCTCTTCAAAATATTATTCTCCCTCTTAATAAGATTCACAAAGTTCCAATTGAATTATGTATTGATAAGGCTAATTATTATCTTAAAAAATTTAATTTATTTGAACATAAAGATAAATATCCAAGAAATTTATCTGGAGGACAAATGCAAAGAATTTCTATTATAAGAACTCTTTGTTTAGAAAGCAAAATTATTTTTTTAGATGAGCCAACTTCAGCACTAGATCCTTCTTTTACAAGAGAAATTCTAAACACAATTCTTAGTTTAAAAGATGAGAAGAAAGAATACGTAATAATTACTCATGAGCTAGCTTTTGTTCAAAAATCTTGCGAGTATATTCTCTTTATTGAAAATGGAGAAATTTCTCACAAAGATTATACAGAAAATTTCTTTAATAAAATTCATGAAAATAAATTTTTAAATAAATTTATTGATTCAACTCTCACAATAAATTAAATTTTAAGAGTAGATATTATTTGTTAATATCTACTTTTTATATACCAAATTAAATAATTTTATATATCTGAGTGAGTTTGGGCAATATTACCTCCAACACTTGATATATCGAAAAAATCTGCAATTGAAATGTTTTTCTCGTTACAAAATAAGAAAATTGAATCCAATTTTATATATCTTTGAACTTTAACTCCATTTAATTCCAATTTATGTTTTATAAAATTAGCTGAGTTTGAAATATCTATTATTTTAAAATCTTCTGCAAATTCTTTTTTTTCAAAATTAAAGAAATCTCTAGGACTTATTTTTAAACTCTTACATATCTTTAAAAATCCATGTAATGTTGGGAATGTATTGGGGTCAACAAATATATTTCCTCCAACAATTCTCCCTTTAATCTCCTCTAACTCATAAATTCTATTATTAAACTCATCTATACTTATTTCATTCTTAATTTTATTTCCTATAATTTCATACTTTTCATCTTTTAAGAAAAACTCATCTGGTGTAACTTTTAATACCTCTAGATATTTATAAAACTTATCTAAAGATACAATCAAATCCAAATTTTCTAATCTTGAAATTGTTCTAGTACTTATTCCACTCCTACTAGATACATCCAATATCTTTAAACTTTTACTCAATCTAAAATTTTTTAATCGTATCCCTAAAAACATAAAAAATTCCTCAAATGTATCAAAGGAATTTTCAAAAATATATTTATGATCATCAAACATTAGGAAATTCCTTATATCTATATCTAAAATTTTAGCTACTTGAAAGAGAGTTTTAAAAGTTGTACTTCCATTTTCAACTATTCCATAAATACTCCCTATATTCTTTCTAAAATAAGCATAAGAAATTCCACTAAGTTTTATATATTTGTCCATTTTTTTCTTTAAATTAACTCTAAATTTATCCATAAAACAAACTCCTTTCAACTTTTATATTGACAGTCTATATAGTGTCTGGTATAATCGACCCATAATATAAAAATTAAAACAAATTCAAAAGTTTCTCAGGCTCATTGAATTTGTTTACTCTAGCATTATTACTACCTACATAGCAATAACTCAAACATCAAAGGCATCAAAACAAACTAATATTTCAAAGTCAATATTTTTTTAATCTTAAAGAAAGGAGTTTGTCCATGAGTCTTTTTAATCTTGTGATGAGATCAAATTTAATCTCAAAAGGTTGTAAACTTTACTACACATATCTAGTTAATTTAACTAAAATATCAAAAGTCAATAATTGGAAAATTACTGATGGCAAATACAAAAATTATAATTTTTGTATACCTACTGATATTTATGTATCTAAAA
>JAGHEJ010000064.1 GCA_017889345.1 Clostridiales bacterium
ATGCTTATATTCACTAGCCTTTAAGGATAAGTTTTCTGTTTTTAAATTTTAATTTATTATAATAATTTATTTTAAATCTCCACACCTGATTTTAACTCACTTGTACAGTTGTACTTAAATATAATATAATATCGTTATCATTGGCAGTACTATATTGGAGGAACTATGAAACAAAATTTTAAAGACTTTAAGGCCAATATAAAAAACAAATATGTTGCAATTGTTGGATTGGGTATTAGTAATACACCTTTAATTAATTTCCTATTAAAACTTGGGTGTAAAATTACTTTATTTGATAGAAGAAATATTGAAGAATTTACAGATTCAGAAATTAAACACTTTAATTCTCTTAACATTAAATTTGTCTTCGGTAAAAATTATTTGAGTTATATTAATAATTTTGATTATATTTTTAAAACTCCATCAATTAGACCAGATATTTATGAATTTGAACGTGCGAGAGAAAAAGGGGCAATTGTGACTTCAGAAATAGAAGAGCTTTTAAAATATTGTCCATCAAAAATTTATGGAGTTACAGGTAGTGATGGAAAAACAACAACCACTACCATTTTATATAATCTTTTAAAAAATTCTGGATACACAACATGGCTTGGAGGAAATATTGGTATTCCTCTTTTTGATAAGATTGAACAAATAAAAGAAGAACATAAGGTTGTTTTAGAACTTTCAAGTTTTCAACTTATGAACATAAATGTATCTCCTGAAATTTCTATAATTACAAATATTTCTCCAAATCATTTGGATTATCATAAAGATATGGATGAATACATCCAGTGTAAGAAAAACATTTTTAAATTTCAAAATGAAAGTAATATGGTTATATTAAATGAAGATTGTCCTATTACTTCCTCTTTTGAAAATGAAGTTAAAAGTCGTATAAGGAAATTTTCTCTTAAAGAAAATCCTCCTATTAATGTTATTAATAATGGTGCTTATGTTAAAAATAATGAACTTTATGTTCTTAACCAAAGATTGTTTTCAAAAAACCATATGAAAATAAAAGGAGAACATAACTTAGCAAACTTTGCAGCTGCAATTCTTTCAACAATTCCTGAAGTTTCATCTTCTACTATTAAAAATTTTGCGAAAAATTTTAAGGGAGTTAAACATAGAAATGAATTTGTTGATAGTATAAATGGAATAAACTTTTTTAATGATTCAATTGCCTCAAGTCCTACTAGAACCTTAGCAACTCTTTCTTGCTTTGAAGATAAAGTTATTTTAATTGCAGGGGGATATGACAAAAATATTTCTTACGCTCCACTTATAAATGGTGCTTCTAAAATTAAAAAACTTTATTTAATAGGATCAACTAAACAAAAGATTTACGATGTATTTAAAAAACTTGAAAAAGATATTGAAATATTTATGTTTGATAATTTTAGAGAATTAATTTTCCACGCATATAAAAATGCTAAAGAAAATGATACAATTTTACTTTCTCCAGCCTCTGCAAGTTTTGATATGTTTAAAAACTTTGAGGAAAGAGGAAACACTTTTAAAGAAATAGTGGAATTATTAAAAGCTAGTAATTAAATTACTAGCTTTTTTAAAATTCAAATTTATCATTTAAATAAGCGTGAAGCTCACTTATTTTTATTCTAACTTGATCCATTGTATCTCTGTCTCTAACAGTTACGCTTTCATCTTCTAATGTATCAAAGTCAATTGTTACACAATATGGAGTACCAATTTCATCTTGTCTTCTATATCTTTTTCCAATAGCTCCAGACTCATCATATTCACAATTATAATATTTTGATAATTTTTCATAAACCTCAAGAGCTTTTTCTGAAAGCTTTTTAGATAAAGGAAGAACTCCAACTTTAACAGGAGAAATAAATGGGTGAAGTCTTAATACTGTACGAGTATCCCCCTCTTTTATCTCCTCTTCATCATATGAATTACATAAAATTGCAAGAAGTAATCTTTCAACCCCTAAAGATGGCTCTATACAATAAGGAATATATTTTTCATTTGTTTCAGGATCAAAATAAACAAGCTCCTCCCCTGAATGATTTATATGTGCCTTTAAATCATAATCGGTTCTATCTGCAATACCCCAAAGTTCTCCAAATCCAAAAGGAAACTTAAATTCTATATCACTTGTTGCATTTGAATAAAATGATAACTCCTCTTTAGAGTGATCTCTAATTCTTAAATTATCTTCCTTAATTCCAAGATCTGTTAGGAAATTTATACAAAATTGTTTCCAATATTCAAACCAAGAAATATCCTCTCCAGGTTTACAGAAAAATTCAAGTTCCATTTGTTCAAACTCTCTAGTTCTAAAAATGAAATTTCCTGGAGTTATTTCATTTCTAAAACTTTTACCAATTTGAGCAATTCCAAAAGGAATTTTCTTTCTTGAAGTTCTTAAAACATTTTTAAAATTAACAAAAATACCTTGAGCAGTTTCAGGTCTTAAATAAATCTCTGCTTTATTATCCTCAGTTACTCCCTGAAAAGTTTTAAACATTAAGTTAAAACTTCTAATATCTGTATAGTTCATCTCTCCACATTTAGGACAAACTATATTCTCTTTTTCAATTAATTCTTTTAATTCCTCTTTTGAATATCCATCAAGTCCAGTTATTTCTTTCCCTTTAGATAAAAAATGATCTTCAATTATTTTGTCAGCTCTAAATCTACTTTTACACTCTTTACAATCCATAAGAGGATCAGAAAATCCACCAATATGACCAGAGGCAACCCAAACTTCTTTATTCATTAAAATAGCAGAATCAATTCCAACGTTATACTCACTTTCTTGAACGAATTTTTTCCACCACGCTTTTTTAATGTTATTTTTAAGTTCACTTCCTAATGGACCATAATCCCAAGAATTTGCCAATCCTCCATAAATTTCAGATCCTGGAAATATGAAACCTCTGTTTTTACAAAGAGAAATAATTTTTTCCATTGAAACTTCCATAATTTCCTCCAAAAAACATAAAACATATTTTTTATTATACCAAATTACAAAAATATATAAATAAAAAACTTTAGTTCTTAACTAAAGTTTTTTCAAATTTCTATTTCCTTTTCATCACTCATTACAAGTTCATACAAAGTATCTTTAAACATATCGTGAATATTTGTCCTTATTGCTCTTGCACCTAATGGGTGATTTATACATTTATTAACAATCTCTCTAATACTCTCTTCTTTTACCTTAATTTTCTTTCCCATTAAACTAAAATAATTTATAATTTCCCTCTCAATTTCGATTTTCCCAATTTTATAAAGCTCCTCTCTATTTAGAGAGTTTAATGAAACTATTAAAGGAAATCTTCCAATAAATTCACTTAATATTCCATAGTTAATTACATCTTCTATTTTTACATATTGCCTTAAATTATTATTTTCCACAATATTATTATCAGGATTCACAAACTCTTTAAATCCAAATTTCTTTTCAACAATTCTTTCCTTAACCCATTCTTCAATTCCAGTAAAAGCTCCCCCACCTATAAACAATATGTTTTTTGTATTAACTTCAACTGTTTCATTATCCTCATTTTGAATTCTAACAATTGTTCCTTCTAGCATTTTTAAAAGATTTTGTTGAACACCTTCTCCTGAAACATCTTTTGAATCTCCAGAAGTTCTCTTTGAAATTTTATCTATTTCATCTATAAATATAATTCCAAACTCAGCTAAAGAAACATTTCCATTGGCTTCTTTTAAAAGACTTTTAATAATATCAGATACATTAAGTCCAACATATCCAACTTGAGTATACGATGTAATATCAACCTCAACAAAAGGAAGCTTCACAATATCACAAAGAGTTTTTATAAGAAGAGTTTTTCCCGTTCCACTAGGACCAATAAGCATAATGTTTCCTTTATTTAATTCCACAAATCCATGATTTTTAATTCTCAAAGTATGTCTATAAATTTCAAAAGATAAAATCTTTTTAGCATACTCCTGACCAATAACCTTCTTATCTAATTTCTCTTTTATTTCATCTGGATAAATAATATCCACATTAACTTCATTTAACTCATTAAAAAACAAAATATCGCAATCATTACAAAGAAGCAAATCATCATTATTAGAATCTTTCCTAATAACATAAGTATCGGTTTCTTTAAAACAACACATACATTTTTTCATTATTTATATAACCCCGTTTAATCAAAAAGATTCAATAATTAAAACTCTAGTTAGTATGTGTTATTTTAAATTTATTTAAACAAAAAAGAGGAGAGTTAATTTCTATCCTCTAAAAATTTATTTTAAATGATTCGCTTTCATTGTAGGGAATAATATAACATCTCTTATTGAATATGTATCAGTTAAAAACATTATAATTCTATCCACACCAATTCCAAGTCCACCAGTTGGAGGCATACCATACTCAAGTGCATACATAAA
>JAGHEJ010000105.1 GCA_017889345.1 Clostridiales bacterium
ATATTATATTTAAGTACAACTGTACAAGTGAGTTAAAATCAGGTGTGGAGATTTAAAATAAATTATTATAATAAATTAAAATTTAAAAACAGAAAACTTATCCTTAAAGGCTAGTGAATATAAGCATTCTAGGATATTATAAAGTTTTCTGTTTTTTATTTCATAGAAAATTTTTAAAATATTTTGGATAGATTTTTAAATAATTGTATTTCATGTTCAGGTATTACATGGGTATATGTTTGAAGTGTAAAAGATATGTTAGAATGTCCTAATCTTTTTGATAGAATTTTATAATTTATATTTTTATTCAGTAATAATGTTGCATGTATGTGTCTTAAGTCATGAAATCTAATTCTTTTAATATTGTTTCTAATTAGAAATCTTTTAAAATTTGCAGAAACTACATTTGGATTTACAGGTAAATTAATATTATTAGGATTTGGAAAAACATATTTAGATATTTTTGTTTTATGTAATCTTTTTAGTATTTCTATACTTTTATCTAAAAGAACAACTTGCCTTACAGCAGAAGCAGTTTTAGGTAGAGTAATTCCTGAGAAATCCCCACAAATTATATATGATTTATCTACTGTTATCATATTTTGTTCAAAGTCAACACAATCCCATGTTAAGGCACAAATCTCTCCTTTTCGTAATCCAGTCTCTAAAACTAAGTACATCATATCGTAATATTTAAAATTTCTTAGTATCGGAAGATATTTATTAATTTCTTGTTCACTCCATATATTTCTAGTTGAATATATTATTTTAGGCAATTTTATTTCATCAAAAACATTGTAAGATACCATATTATTTTTTTTAGCATAGGTAAATATATATTTTAAAAATTCAATTGTTTTGCGTTTAGAAATATTCTTTTTTAAGCTAATTTTTGAGTTTATTAAATCATAAACATCATTTGCTTTAATTTGTTTAATATCTTTATTTATTGATTTAAAATTTTTTATAAAAAAAATTAATTTGTCACTTATATGTAATTAAAGTTGTTGGCTTTAGTCCACGTTTAACACAGTCATCTAAAAATAAATCGCAAATATCTCGAAAAGTCTTTATATTATTTTTGTTAATTAACTTTTGTTCTTCAAATTTAGAAGCTTCTTTAACACAAGCTTTTTTGGTTGTAAAACCACATTTCCTCTTGTATTTTTTCTTTCCGTGTTCATCTTGTCCAATATACACACAATATTCCCAATTTCTTTCACCTTTCTTTTTTATAACCATAATATACTCCTCCTTTAACAAACATCTAAATAGTGTACCCGTACTTTCGAAAATATATAGATTA
>JAGHEJ010000065.1 GCA_017889345.1 Clostridiales bacterium
GATTATAAATAAGTTAGATGAGAAAAGTAGGCAAATTATAATGCTTAGATATTTTAAAGATAAGACTCAAATTCAAGTAGCCTCCTTACTTGGAATTAGTCAAGTACAAGTTTCACGAATAGAGAAAAAGGTCTTAACAAAGTTAAAAGGAATTCTAAAGGAATACTAATTTTAGAAAATAAAAGAAGGATAGATTTTTAAAATCTATCCTTTTGTTTTTTTAGAGCTTCCATTTCTCTTTCAATTTCGCTTCCAGCTCCTAATGCAGAATTCACAGACACAGCATGTATAACTACACCTATACCCCATCCTGCTACAGGGAATATCCACCAATTTTCTCTATTTAGATAACTTATTACAAATAAAAACAGTGAAACTACTGCAAAAGTAGCTAAGTGTATCTTAAATGCTTTTCTAGCCATAACACGTCTTTTGGCCGCTTTATACAATTCTTTATCGTCCATGTGTTTTTCCTACTTTCTTTTTAAATTAACAATTATAAAACTCACTTATAAATAATTATTCTTAAATCATTATAATTATACACTAAAAATAAAAAAAATTCTATTATAATTGTTAATTAATATATCGGAATTTTCATATTTCATTAAAGTTCTTTGTTAAATATTTCTGGGATTAAAGCGAAATTTTTTAAGCTACCATTACATCTAATTTTACCTAAAAATAAAGCTTTTTTTCCAGATAACTCTTTAAAACAAATTTTTTGCCAAACTTCATGAGTAGTAGTAAGAGTTGTATCAATTTTTGCAGGTGTTTGAAATTTAGGTAACAAACGAGCAGTTTGATTTTTAATTTCTAGATATATTGGGTCAGCGTATTCTTTGAAAACAAATTTGTAAGTTATGTTTAAATCTTTTGCATTTTGAGGATTGAATTTTTTGATTAAACCATTAAATAATCTATCTAATGGCATTAAATTATTATTTGAACTCATATTTATACACCTATTAAAGTTGCTTATCAAATATTTTTGGCATAGAAGCAAAGTTTCTTAAATTACCTTCACAAGTTATTAGACCATCCATTAAAGCATCTTGGCCAGAAATTTCATTGAAACAAATTTTATACCAAGTTTCGTGAGTCATAGAAAGTGTTGTATCAATTTTTTCAGCAGAATCAACTAATTTTGCAGTTTCATTTTTAATTTGAATATAAATAGGATTATATCCTTCGATATTAAACTTATAAGTTATGTCAAGTCCTTGTGCATTTTCAGGATTAAATTTTTTAATTAGACCATTAAATAATGTATCAACAGGAATTAAATTATTGTTTGAACTCATATTTATACCACCTTATTTTGAATTTATTTTTTTATTTATTTATAAATTAAGGATGGCTATTAATAAACCATCCTTGTTTATTTTTTAGATCTTATTAAATATTTTTGGAATTGATGCGAAGTTTCTTAAGCTACCTTCACAAGTTATTAACCCATCCATTAAAGCATCTTGTCCGCTTATTTGGTTAAATGAAATTTTTTGCCAAACTTCATGAGTAGTAGTAAGAGTTGTATCAATTTTTGCAGGTGTTTGAAATTTAGGTAACAAACGAGCAGTTTGATTTTTAACTTCTAAATAAATTGGGTTATGGCCTTCGATATTAAATTTATAAGTTATGTCAAGTCCTTCAGCATTTTCGGGATTGAATCTTTTAACTAGACCATGCATAAGAGCGTCTATAGATACTAATATATCTGAAGATTTTGGAGCATTTTCTTTATCTAAAAGTCTTTGAGCACCATAATAACCGCTTACTATTGACCCAGTATAACCTCCACCAGGGAAAGAATAAGCTCCTACAATCATTGCATTATCAAATGGAGTTTTAAATGAAGCACGGTTAAAACCACCTTGCTTAGTGTTTTGAGCCCATCCATAAATGCTACCTTTAGTATTATTAGTGTATCTTTCCATAGTTCTAGGAGTACCTAACTCCATAACTTGTATGTGATCTTTAACTTTAGGGAACATAGTACAAAGTTCATTTAGAAGTAACTGAGTTATTTCTTCTTTTTTAGCTTTATATTCTTCTGTTCCACGCTCATGCCAGTTTGAAGCGAAATCCACAGTAGCTATATTTAAAAATGCACCGTGTTCATTTAAAGTTGGATCCATTTTATCATACGACGTTATAGCAACAGATAAATCATTAAAGTTTCCATTCTTAACGTTGTTAAAGAAAGTAGAAGAACCGTATTTATTTACAAAAATATGTGAATTATCTATTCCAACTTCTTTAGTTGAACAATCTAGTGCAATATAAAGTTGTGTTATACTCATACTTTTTTCAAATGAGTTCATATTGTTCGTGTATTCGATAACTTCTTTATTAGTAGAGTCCATTAGAGAGAAAATATGAGCAGGATCACAAGCAAATACAAATTCTTCAGCTGTAAAAATATCTCCATTTTTTGTTGTAACAGATACTACTTTTTTGTTTTCAGTTTGAATATTTACAATTTCAGATAGTAAGTGGACTTTTCCACCATTTTTTTCTATTTCTTCAGCTATAACTTTACTCATATGACCACTTCCATTTTTAATGTAGTGAGTATCTGCAAGCAAGTAAGATCCCATAGCAGAGAAATAGAAGAAGGCATTTAACTCAGAAGGAGGTAATCCTAAATATACCCATAAGTATCCAAATACTTCTATTAATTCTTCATTACTAGTATATTTTTTTAAGAATTCTTCAACAGTTATTCCTTGAAGATCTTTTACCATATCAGATAAATCTGTTGGTTTTCCAGCTTTATGTGAATGGTATGCATCGAATAATTTTTTTGTTATATCAAATATTTCTTTAATTGCAGATGAGTCTTGAGGGAAATTATCTAATAAAAACTTTTTAAAGCTTTCAAATTCAAATTTAAAAGCATACTTTTTATCTCCAATAATTAATAAAGTTTCGTGAGTATCTTTTAAAAAATCAACTTTATTTAATAATCCTAAATCTTTGAAAATAGAATTACATAAACCTCTTTCACCTAAACTAGACAAAGCATGTAAAGATGAATCAAATGTATATATTTGACCGTTTTTTCCTTTTCTTACAAAGTTTGTAGCATATCCACCTGGAATGTAGTGTTTTTCAAATATTCCAACTTTTTTACCAGCTTGGGAAAGTATTAAAGCTGTAGTTAAACCACCAACACCAGCACCGATTACTATAACATCGTAATTCATAGAATGACCACCCTTTCACTAAAATTATAAAATTTACTATGATTATATCAAATATTAAAATTAATTTAAAGATTTATTAAATAATTTAGGTATGGAAGCAAAGTTTCTTAAGTTACCTTCACATTCAACAAGTCCATTCATTAGAGCATCTTGACCAGTGATTTCATTGAAAGCAATTTTGTACCAAGTTTCGTGAGACATAGTAAGAGTTGTATCAACTTTTTCAGGAGTTTCTGATTTTGGTAATAATCTAGCAGTTTGGTTTTTAACTTCTAAATAAACCGGATCGTAATTTTCAAATACGAATTTATAAATTATGTCAACCCCTTCTGCATTTTCAGGATTAAATTTTGAAATAAGACCAGTCATAATTGTATCTATAGAAATTAAATTTTTATCGAAAAATTTAGGCATAGAAGCAAAATTTCTGAGATTTCCCTCACATTTAACAAGTCCATCCATTAAAGCGTCTTGACCAGTAATTTCATTGAAAGCAATTTTATACCAAGTTTCATGAGACATAGTAAGAGTTGTATCAACTTTTTCTGGAGTTTCTGACTCAGGTAATAGTCTAGCAGTTTTGTCTTTAATTTCTAGGTAAATTGGATCGTATCCATTGAATAAAAACTTATAAGTTATATTGATTCCTTCTGCATTTTCAGGATTGAATTTCGAAATAAGACCATTCATAAGAACATTTATTGTAATTAATTCATTTGAAGAATTTAGTTTGTTTTTTGATTTGGATAAAATCCTATTAGCTCCAATCATACCAGTAAATATAGCTCCTTCAAATCCTCCTCCAGGGAATGACCAAGAACCTATCATTATCGCATTTTTAAAAGGAGTTTTAAATGAGGAACGATTTAAACCACCTTGTTTTATATTTTGAGCCCAACCATATATAGCACCATCTGAGTTATTTGTATATCTAGCCATTGTTCTTGGAGTTCCAAGCTCCATAACTTGAATATGATCTTTAATTTGAGGGAATAATTTTAATAATTTATTTAAAAGAATCTCAGTAATTTCTTCTTTTCTTCGTTTATATTCATCAGTACCTCTTTCAGGCCAATTTTTAGAATAATCTATTGCTGTTATATGAACAGATGCACCATGTTTATTTAAATTTGGATCCATTTGATCATAGAAAGCAACATTAGAATTTGCATCTTCAAGATTTCCTTCTAAAGAACATTTGTGTGACGTTTCTAAATCAACTTTTTGATAGTATACATTTGAATATTTAATTCCTAAATCTTTACTTGAGCAATCTATACCCAGAAATAGTTGAGTCATACTTGAACTTTTTTCTAGTGTTTTCATATTTTTAACATAATCACTAATTATTGGATTATCTATTAATGAAAATATATGGTTAGGATCGCAAGCAAATATAAATTCATCTGCTTCAAATACATCGCCTTTTTTAGTAGTTACAGAGATAACTTTATCATTTTCAGTATTTACTTTTATTACTTCAGATAAAAGATAAACTTTACCATCATTTTCTTGTATACATTCTTGCATGACTTTAGATAATTGACCACTTCCTCCTCCAATATATGAATGTCCACCTATTAAATATGAAGAAAGAGTAACTATATAATAAAAAGCATTTAATTTTGAAGGAGGTAATCCATCATATCCCCACAAGTATCCAAAATCTAGCATAAAATTTTCATCGTCAATATATCTTTTAACGAAATCTTCTACAGAAATTGATTCCAAATCTAATAAATATTTTGGTGCTTCTTCGTGATTTACACTTAATAGCTTCATATTTTCATAAAAATTTTTCATAAATTCAAATAATGATTTTATATTATCTGCTAAATGAGGATATCTTTTACATAAAGTAGATTCAAATTCATTTATATCACTTGGAATAGGAAAAAATTTACCATTTCTTAGAATTGATGTTGAATTTTCTTTTTTGTTTATAGTAATTTTATCTAATATATCTAAATTATTTAGCATGTTGTATACAGTACAATTGTCATTCATACCACTTAGAGAGTGCAGCGAACAGTCGAAAGTGTAGATATTCCCATCTTTACCTTTTCTTGAAAAATTTGTTGCATATCCACCAGGAATAAAATGTTTTTCAAGTACTGCAACTTTTTTACCAGATTTAGCTAATTTTAAACCAGCTGTTAAACCAGCCATTCCAGCTCCTACAATGATTACATCATATTTCATATAAGCACCTACCTTATAAATTATTATTAATTAATGGTTCAATTATAATA
>JAGHEJ010000066.1 GCA_017889345.1 Clostridiales bacterium
AAATTTTTTAAAGATGACCAAAAATTTAAATTAAGGTAATAATATGCAAATAATTAATTCTATACATGAAAAAATAAATGACTCTACTGTTATATGTATTGGTAATTTTGATGGACTCCATATAGTTCATCAAAAAATTATTTTACAAGTTATTGAGGACGCTAAAAAAAATTCTTATAAAAGTATGGTTATAACTTTTAAGGAGCATCCTTTATTTATTTTAAATTCTGAGAAAAAACCAAAACTTTTAATGTCTCTTGATGAAAAAATAGAAATGTTAAGAGAAATGGGTGTAGATTATTTATGTTTATTTGATTTTTCTGAAGTTAAAAATATATCTCAAGAAAAATTTCTTAAGTATCTATCTACAAATTATAATATCAAAAAAATAGTATGTGGATTTAATTTTAAATTTGGGTATAAGAATAAAGGTAATGTGCAATATTTAAAACAAATGTCTTCGATATTTGGATACGATGTTGAAATTTTTGATTCATTTAATATCTCTAATAAAAAAGTTAGTAGTACAAAGATAAGAACATATATCCAATATGGAGAAATTGAAAAAGCTAACAAACTTTTAGGAAGACCATTTACGATTAAAAATGTTGTGGTTAAAGGTAAACAACTTGGTAGACAACTTGGATTTCCTACAGCAAACATGGAGGTTAATCCACTTTTTTGTATACCTCAAAATGGTGTTTATGCTACCATAACAGAAATTGACGGAGAAAAATTTCCTTCAATGACAAACATTGGTTATAATCCAACCTTTAAAAACAAATATATTTCAATTGAAACTCATGTTTTAAATTTTACTGGGGATTTATATGGTAAGACAATGAAGGTTAATTTTATAAAGAAACTTAGGAATGAAATTTTGTTTCCAGATGTTCATTCTCTTACTGATCAATTGAAAAAGGATAAAGAGAATGCATATGAAGTTACAAAAAAATATTTGAAATAGTTTATATTTTTGTTATACTTGTTATGTAAAACCTTACACTAGGATATAGCTTTTTGAACTACATCTTGGTTGGAGGGGATTTTAGGAGGAATAAATAAATGATGGATAAAGAAAAAAAACAACAAATAATTAAAGAGTATTCAAGACATGAAGGAGATACTGGATCTGTTGAGGTTCAAATAGCTTTATTAACTAAGAGAATTTCTGAGTTAACTGAGCATTTGAAAGTACATAAGAAGGATCACCACTCAAGAAGAGGTCTTTTAATAATGGTTGGTAAAAGAAGAGGTTTATTAAACTATTTGATGAAACAAGATATTGCTAAATACAGAGAACTTATTAAGAGTTTAGGAATTAGAAGATAATTTAGTATTTTTATTTATAAGAGCGGTTGTTATTTTATATCCGCTCTTAAATTATATAAATTAAATTTGAATGGAGGATATAATTAGTGCTAAATGTTTTAGAAACGACATTTGAAGGTAGAAAACTTGCTATCAAATGTGGCGATTTAGGAATGTTATCTAATACAGCAATCCTAATGAGTTATGGAGATACTTGTGTACTTGTTAATGCTAACGCATCTGAAAAGCCTAGAGAAGGTATAGATTTTTTCCCATTAAGTGTTGAATATGAAGAAAGACTATATTCAGTAGGAAAAATTCCAGGTGGTTTTATAAAGAGAGAAGGTAAACCATCAACTCAAGCTATATTAAATGGAAGAGCTATTGATAGACCACTTAGACCATTATTTCCAAAAGGATATAGAAATGATGTTCAAGTAGTTTGTACTGTAATGTCTGTTGAGAATGATAATTTACCTGAAATTTTAGCTATTAATGCAGCTTCATTAGCATTGTGTGTTTCAAGTATACCATATACAGAACCGGTTGGAGCAGTTATGGTTGGATTAATTGATGGAAAATTTGTTGCAAATCCAACTTCAAAACAAAGAGAAGAAACTGCAATGAATTTAACTGTATGTGCTACAAGAGAACGTGTGATTATGATTGAAGCTGGTGGAGATGAAATACCAGAAGATACAATGTTTGAAGCCATAAAATTCGGATTTGATAAATGTCAAGAATTAATAGAATTTCAATTAAAAGCTGTTGAAAAATTTGGTAAAGAAAAAGTTGTTCCAGAGCTTTACTCTGTTTCTGATGAAATAGTTAAAGAGGTTACTGACTTTGCTTACGACAAAATAAAAGAGGTTATGTATACAACTGATAAAGTTGAAAGAGCTGAAATTATGGGAGATCTTAAAGATGTAATTAATGAACATTTTTCAGAAATTTACCCAGATAATATGATGGACGTTAACCATGTTGTTTACAATATTCAAAAAGAAATTGTAAGAAAAATGGTTATGGATGAAAAGAGAAGACCAGATGGCAGAGGTTTTGAAGAGATACGACCTATTTCTTGTGATGTTTCTTTATTACCTAGAACTCATGGTACTGGATTATTTACAAGAGGATTGACTCAAGTTTTAACTATTGCAACTCTTGGACCACTTGCAGATGTTCAAATAATTGATGGTATAGGTGAAGAAGAATATAAAAGGTATATGCATCATTATAATTTCCCATCTTATAGTGTTGGAGAAGTTAAGCCATTAAGAGGACCAGGAAGGAGAGAGATTGGACACGGTGCATTAGCAGAAAAAGCTCTTGAGCCACTGATTCCTTCCAAAGAAGAATTTCCATATACTATACGTCTTGTTTCTGAAGTTTTAAGTTCAAATGGTTCTACATCTCAAGCGTCAGTTTGTGGTAGTACCCTTGCTTTACTTGATGCTGGAGTTCCAATTAAAAGACCTGCTGCTGGAATAGCTATTGGATTATTCACTACAGATGATTTAGAAAGAGAAGAAATTTTAACAGATATTCAAGGTGTTGAGGACTTTTTTGGAGATATGGACTTCAAAGTTGCTGGAACAGAAAAAGGTATAACAGCAATTCAAGTAGATACAAAAATCAAAGGATTATCTTGGGATTGTATCAAAATAAGTTTAGAAAAAGCAAGAAAAGCTAGACTAGAAATTCTTAAAAAGATAGAGAACTGCATTCCAACTCATAGAGAAGAATTATCTGAATACGCACCTAAAACAAAAGTTATACAAATTAATCCAGATAAAATTAGAGATGTTATTGGAATAGGTGGGAAGGTAATCAATAAAATAATTTCTGATGCAGATCTAAAGAAGCAAGCTATACATATTGAAGATGATGGAAGAATTTTCATTTCTGACTATGATGTTAAGAAAATTGATTATGCTGTTAAGCAAATAGAAATTATTACAAAAGAAATCAAAGTTGGAGAAGTGTATCTTGGTAAAGTAGTTAAGACAACAAGTTTTGGAGCTTTTGTAGATATATTTAATGGTAAAGAGGGTCTTGTTCATTTATCAAAACTTTCTAACAAAAAGATTGATAAAGTTGAAAATGAAGTTTGTGTTGGCGATGAGATTTTAGTTAAAGTAATTGATATTGATTCACATGGAAGAATTAATTTATCAAGAAAAGATGTATTAAACACAAAAGATGAGAAAGAAGATAAATCAGAAAAGTTAGAACAAGAATAATAGTTTAAGACAAAAGCAAGAGATTAAATATCCTTGCTATTTTTTTATTTTTTTATAAAATTAAAGTACTAAAAGGGAAAAAAATTAATACTTTATAGTAGGGGTGGATTAAATGAAAGAAAAAAATAAATATTATAGTGATATACAAAAATTTGAAATCATCAATGTAAATGATGGAGAAAAATATGGATGTTTGTTTAATCATGATTTAGTAATTGATGAGCATGGAAATTTTAAATCATTAATCTTAAATGACAGAAGAGGAAACGGATTATTTTTTAAAAGTGCAAAAAGTTTTAGACAAATACCGTGGAATTGTATTAAGAAGATTGGAACAAAGACTATTATAATTGATGTCGATGATATAAATGAAAAAATGATTGATTCATACTATTAATTATCTCTGGAGTTAAACAATATGGAATTTATATTACAAAAATTTGGAGGAACTTCTGTTCAAACTAAAAATTCAAGGTTAATGTGCATCAATAAAATAAAGGAATCTATCACTAATGGAAACAAACTAATTGTTGTTATATCTGCTATGGGTAGAAAGAATGATCCATATTCAACTGATGAATTATTAGGATTAGTTTCAGATGATTTTAAAAAGAATAACCCTTTGTATTTGGACAAACTTATTAGTTGTGGTGAAATAATTAGTTCAATTGTATTTACATCTGAGCTTCAAGCAAATGATGTAAATGCAGTTCCTTTGATTGGACAAGATATAGGAATATTAACCGATAATAATTTTGGAAACGCAAAAATATTGGATATAAACACATCTAATATAGAAAAATTATTATCTTTAAATATTGTTCCTATTGTCGCAGGATTTCAAGGAGTTACGAAGGATGGAGATATTACGACACTTGGACGTGGTGGAAGTGATATTTCAGCTGTAAAATTAGCGGCTGTTCTAAATTGTGATAAAGTTGAATTTTTTAAAGATGTTAATGGGCTTATGACTGTTGACCCTAAGCTTGTTTCTAGTGCAAAATCAATTAATGAAATAAGCTATGAGGAACTTTTTGAGTTATCAATTTATGGTAACAATATAATTCATCCCCAAGCTGTTAAAATTGCTATGGACGAAAATATTCCTATTGTTATTAAAAATACGTTTAATGACTTTAAAGGAACTATTATAACAAATACTGTACCTAAAGATGAAGATTTCTTTAAGGGAATTACTTATTTGAAGGATTGTATTCAAATTAAAATTTTCAGAAATGATAACATGGATAATGAAAATTATTACAAAGTATTCCAAAAGATTTCTAATGAAAATATAACCATTGATTTTATAAATGTATTTCTTGATCATAAAGTTTTTACTATTCATAAAAATGATTTTGATCAGTTGAAAGAAATTTTAAATAATTATAAGCTTAGATATGAAATTCTTCAGAATTGCTCAAAAATTGGTGTTGTTAAAGCTAATATCAAAAATGTTTCTATTGTAATGGCGAGATTAATTGAATCACTTCACAAGGAAAATATTGAAGTGCTTCAAACAAATCATTCTAATATGAGCATTTGGATTTTGGTTAAAAATGAGGATCTTGCAACTAGCTTAAATTTAATTCATAATAATTTTTTCGATAAAAAATAAATTAGCAGGTTTCTTTATGAAGCTTGCTAATTTTTGTTTTTGTGAATAAATCAAATAATTATTTACAAACTATTATTAATGAATTCATTTATTGGGGGAATTATTTTTATGTTTTACGATATGCCAAGTATTTATAAAAATGCTCTTCAAGTTTTGTCTGCCACAGGACAACTAGGAGAAGGAAAAGCTGATAGCAATGAACCAACTGAAACTGCGAAAAATATCAAAGATTTTGGTATGATTGAAGTTGTAAACTCAAAAGATCCTGCAAATTATATTCAAACAATAAATATAATTGGTCAAATTGAGGGACATGGTGTTTCATCTCCACAAACTAAAAGTACAAAATATGAGCACGTTATACCTCAACTTATTGCTATGGAACAAAATCCAAATGTAAAAGGAGTTCTTATAACTCTAAATACTCTTGGAGGAGATGTTGAAGCTGGACTTGCTATTGCAGAAATGATAAATAGTTTAAGTATGCCAACTGTATCTCTTGTTCTTGGTGGAAGTCATTCAATTGGAGTTCCTCTTGCAACTGCTTCTGATTATGCTTTCATAACTCCATCAGCAACAATGATTCTTCATCCTATAAGAATGAACGGTCTTATAATTGGAGTTCCTCAAACTTTTGATTACTTTAAAAAGATGCAAGAAAGAATTAATGATTTTATTATTAGAACAAGCAGTATTAAGAAGGAAGTTTTAGAAGGTCTTCTTCAAGAAACTGGAGATCTTTTAAATGATATGGGAACAATTCTTATCGGGCAAGAAGCTGTTGATCGTGGATTAATTGAAGAAGTTGGGGGAATTACTGACGCTCTTAAGAAACTTAATTCTATGATTGAAGAAAAGGAAAAATCCTCTAAAAAATTTGATAAGAATTAAAGTAAATGAATTTTTATTGAAATATCAATTTATTTATTCCTAAATATCTTGTACAATAGATAGGAATTCAAGTTATTTTCAAAGAGGGTTTTAAAATCATGGAAAAAGTTAGTAACACTAAAACTAGAGAAATTGCTGGGGTTATATTAATTTTAATATCTTTTTTGTTGTTAATAGGTTTTTATTCAAATACAGACGCATTTTTATTAGTCTTTATTAAAGAGTTAGTTAAAAATGGTATAGGAGTTGGGGGATATGTAGTTCCTTTTCTTTTTGGATTTATTGGATTAATGCTTATATCCCAAAAAAAGTTTACCAAATTAAACAAGAAGTTTTATGCGTTGATATGTTTTGTTGTAACAATTTACTTTATAATAAGTTTAGTTACCCTTGATAGATATAATGGCAAAAATTATATTTCATCAATTCAAAACATTATAAATACTTCCTCATCTTTCCATGGTGGAATTTTGGGTATAACTGTTATGAGATGGATGGAATCTATAATTGGATTCTTAGGAAGTTTAGTTGCTTTAATTGCTATAAACATAATTAGTTTGATTTTAGTATTAGATAAATCTTTGTACGATATTGCAAAGATTACTAAAAAAAAAGTAACTGATATTTCCTCAAAAACCCAAACTAGGTTAAAAGATACCAAAAATAATAAAGATGCTGAAAAATTTAAATCCTCAAATACAAGTACAAAAGAAATTATGTCAATTGACAAAAAGAAAAAGAGTAATGCTTCAATTGTAAAGTTTCTATCTAAATCATTATCTCTTGAGGAGCCGAAAGAAATCATTGACAATAATGAGGTTGAAAGTAATGTTTCACAAGAAAGTTATATTGAAGAAAAATCTCCATTAACCCCTGGAGAAGTACATGAGGTAAATGAAACTGAAAAAGTTTATCCTCAAGAAAACCAAGATAACTCTCGTGAAGAAATATCTATCCTTAATGAAGAACATTTTAAATCTGAAAAAACTTTTGAACCAGAAATTAAATCTGAACCTGTAAGTTATGAGCAAAGACCAATGGTTGAAGAAAAGGAAGTTAAAAATATTGAGCCTAAACAGAAAATTGTTTATGACGACAGTAAAGTGGACATTGGATATCTTAAGGAATCAGAAGATGCTATCTCAGATGAAATGTATGATGAATTAAAAATGAAAAAGGAACTTCTTCAAAGGACGCTAGATAATTTTAAAGTTAAAGCTACAATTAGAAATGTTGAAAAAGGTCCAGCAGTAACTCGCTATGAAGTTGAACCTGATAGAGGTGTTAAAGTTAGTAAGATTTTAAATCTTTCTGATGATATAGCACTTGCTCTTGCAACTGGTGGTATAAGAATTGAAGCTCCTATACCTGGAAAATCTTTAGTGGGTATTGAAGTTCCAAATGATATTGTATCAATGATAAGGCTCAAAGATATCTTAGAGTCTGAAGAATTTTCATCTTCAAAATTAAAAATTAGCATAGGACTTGGTAAGGATATAAGTGGTAAAAGTATTGTTGCAGATCTTGCAACTATGCCTCACTTATTAATTGCTGGAGCGACTGGGTCAGGTAAATCTGTTTGTATAAACACGATTCTTGTAAGTATTTTATATAATTACTTACCTAATCAAGTTAAACTTATCCTCATCGACCCTAAAGTTGTTGAGCTTAATGTTTATAATGGAATACCTCATTTATTAATTCCAGTCGTTACAGATCCTAAGAAAGCTTCTAACGCTCTTAACTGGGCAATTACTGAGATGACTAACCGTTATAACAAGTTTGCTGAAAAAGGTGTTAGAAATATAGATAGCTATAACGAGCTTTATAATAAGAAGCAAATAGATGAAAAAATACCGTACATAGTAATAATTATTGATGAGCTTGCTGACCTTATGATGGTTTGCCACAATGAGGTTGAAGATGCAATTGCACGTCTTGCTCAAATGGCGAGAGCTGCTGGAATGCATTTAATTATTGCAACTCAGAGACCATCTGTTGACGTAATAACAGGTGTTATTAAAGCAAACATTCCTTCAAGAATTTCTTTCTCAGTGTCAAGCTCAATTGATTCTAGGACAATCCTTGACCAATCAGGAGCAGAAAAACTTCTTGGACGTGGGGATATGTTATTTTATCCAATAGGCTACTTAAAACCTCAAAGAGTTCAAGGAGCATTTATCTCTGAATCTGAAGTTGAAGAGTTTGTTGGAAAGATAAAGGAGAAATATAAATCTCAAACTGAATATAGTGAAGAAATTATGGAGCACATAAATAATGCTAATGTTAAATCTGAAGGTATGTTTGATGATGGAGATGAACTTATTGAAGAAGCAATCAAAATAATTTTTGAATACAACAATACAAGCACCTCTCTTATTCAAAGAAAATTAAAAATAGGATATAATAGAGCTGCAAGTATTGTTGAGGAACTTGAAAATCGTGGAATTATAGGTTATAGAGGTTCATCTAACAAACGAGAGATTTTAGTTGATAAAGAAGATATATTCTAATAATTAAAGATACATAGAGAGGATTAGTCGTGAAAAAATTAAAATTAGGTGTTGTCAGCTTAGGCTGTGACAAAAATACAATCGATACAGAAATGTTTCTAGGAAACTTAGTAAACAAATATGATCTCACAACAAATGAAAAAGAAGCAGATATTTTAATTGTAAATACCTGCTCCTTTATCGAATCTGCCAAACAAGAATCAATTGATACAATTCTTGAAATGGCTCAATACAAAGAAACAGGAAATTTAAAAGTTCTCGTTGCTACTGGATGTTTATCAAAACGTTATTGAAAAGAAATTTATGAAGCAATTCCTGAGATTGATATAATTCTTGGAGTTATGAACTATGAAAAAATTTATGAGTACATAGAAGACTTTTTGAAAAATGGACAAAGAATCATAGATAATGAAAATAAAGAGAATACAATTTTTGAAAGCACTCGTCTTGTTACAACTCCAAAACATTACGCATATTTAAAAATTTCTGAAGGATGTAATAATAATTGTACATTTTGTATTATTCCCAAAATTAGAGGTAGACACGTTAGTAGAAGTATGGAAAGTTTGATTAATGAGGCAAAATCTCTTGCAGATCAAGGAATAAAAGAACTTATACTTATTGCTCAAGATATTACGAAATATGGACTTGACATTTATGGTGAGAAAAGACTTATACCTCTAATTGGAGAGCTTTCTAAAATTGAAAATATTAAATGGATAAGACTTCACTACGCTTACCCAGAAGATATTGATGAAAATTTAACAGAGGAATTAAAAACAAACCCAAAGCTTTGCAAGTATGTAGACATTCCTCTTCAACACGTAAGTGACGACATATTAAAAAGAATGGCAAGACACACTCGCAAAGCTAAAATATACAAACTTATAGATGATTTAAGAATAGTTCCAAACATAGTTATAAGAACTTCTCTTATTGTTGGTTTTCCAGGTGAAACTGATGAGGATTTCAAAATGCTTGAAGATTTTATAAGGCAAAGGAAAATTGATAATATTGGAGTGTTTACATATTCACAAGAGGAAGATACCGTTGCGGCTACTCTAAGTAATCAAATCGATGAGAAAATAAAACATAAAAGAAGAGATAGCATAATGACCATTCAACAAAAAGTATCAAAATCACTTCTTGAAAATAAAATTGGACAGACTTTTGAAGCTGTCATTGATTCAAAAACAAAAGATTATTACATAGGCAGACTCAATTTCCAGAGTCCTGGAATTGATGGTATAATTTACATAAAATCTAGTCATAATTTAAACATAGGTGAGTTTGTTAATGTTAAAATAACGTCATGCTTAGATTATGACTTCATAGGAGAGGTTATTTAATGAATTTACCTAATAAGTTAACCATATTTAGAGTTTTTCTAATACCACTGTTTCTCATATTTATCAATATAGATACAAAGATTGGAGTTTTAGGGGCACTTATAACTTTTATTGTTGCATCTATAACTGACCAATTAGATGGTTTCATTGCTAGGAAATATAATTTAATAACAGATTTTGGAAAATTTATGGATCCATTAGCAGATAAATTATTAGTGCTATCTGCATTAATATCATTCATCGAATTAAATCTAGTTAGCGCTTTACCAGTTATAATTATCGTTTCTAGAGAACTTATAATAACAGGAATAAGACTTATTATAGTTTCTGAAAGAGGTAAAGTTATAGCAGCAGATATGTATGGAAAACTCAAAACAGTTTTTCAAATTATTGCAGTGATATTCATTCTTTTAAAATTATATCTAGTTAACTTTTTGCCAAGCTATACAGCTTTAACTACTTCTGTAATGTGGATTGCAGATGTTACATTTTATATTTGTGTATTACTCACAATCTTATCTGGTTGGGATTACATCAAGAAAAATTTAAAGACTTTAAAGGAGATTTTATAATATGTCTATAGATTTAGATAAAATGAAAGCTATAGAAATGGCTATGAGCCAAATTGAAAAGCAATATGGTAAAGGATCAATAATGAAACTCGGCGAGCAAAGTGCTTTAAACATTGAAAGTGTATCTACAGGTTGTCTTGATTTGGATATAGCACTTGGTATTGGAGGTCTTCCAAAAGGAAGAATTATAGAAGTTTATGGACCAGAATCTTCAGGTAAAACAACTGTTGCTTTACACGTAATAGCAGAAGCTCAGAAAAAAGGTGGAGCTGCAGCGTTTATTGATGCTGAACATGCTTTAGATCCTAATTATGCAAAAAATCTTGGAGTTGATACTGAGAACTTAATTATTTCTCAGCCTGACAATGGAGAACAAGCTCTTGAAATCGCAGAAGCGTTAGTAAGATCTGGTGCAATAGATGTAATTGTAATAGACTCTGTTGCTGCACTTGTTCCTAGAGCGGAAATTGAAGGAGAAATGGGAGATTCTCACGTTGGACTTCAAGCAAGACTTATGTCTCAAGCTTTAAGAAAACTTGCAGGACATATTAAC
>JAGHEJ010000067.1 GCA_017889345.1 Clostridiales bacterium
AACTATATGGAGTCCATCAAAATTACCAATACATATAACAGTAGAGTCATTTATTTTTTCATGTATAGAATTAATTATTTGCATATTATTACCTTAATTTAAATTTTTGGTCATCTTTAAAAAATTTGATTTACGACGACATATACCTTTAATTTGATCTTTATAAGAAATTAAATATTCTCCCTCATCTATATTGTTTATATATCGAGGATTATTAATACAAACACCGTTTATTAAAAGTTTAAAAAACTCTTCCTCATGTATTTCAAGTTTAGAAATTGGTATAACTTTATCTATTGAAATTATATTGTCCTTTATCTTTTCTATCGTTAGATCATCAAGCATAATTGAACTTTCTTTTTTAAACATTCCACTTTCAACTCTCTCAAGAAAAATCATGGTCGCACAAGTATTAAGACGCTCTCCAATATCTCTACACAAACTTCTTATATAAGTTCCCTTAGAACATTTAACTCTAAATGAACATTCATCACCATTAATTTTAATTTCATTTATATAATGTATCTTTATTTTCCTAGCCTTAAGAGAAAATTCAATACCTTTTCTCGCTAATTCATAAGCTCTCTGTCCATTAATTTTTAGAGCTGAATAATTTGGTGGAACTTGGTCATACTCCCCAACAAAATTTTGTAAAACTTTTATAATTTCACTTTCATTTGATTTGAAATCTTTATCTTCTCGTATGACTTTTCCTTCACAGTCAAATGTATCTGTTAAAACTCCAAATTTTAGTTTAACTTTATAAACCTTATCTTTATTCAACAAATACTCACTAATCTTTGTTGCACTTCCAATACAAATTGGCAATACTCCACAAGCTAAAGGATCAAGAGTTCCAGTATGACCAACTTTTTTAATTCCTAAAATCTTTTTGACTTTTATAACAACGCTATTAGATGAAATATTTTGTGGCTTATAAATATTTAAGAGTCCATTAACCATTTAGAATTTTCCTGAATTTATCTATTAAGATTTTCTCTATCTCATCTATGCTTAATTCAGTTACAAAGGCCGCAGCTTTAATATGCCCTCCACCACCAAACATTTCAGCAACTTGACAAACATTTATATTATCTTTGCTACGGAGACTAACTTTCGTTTTATTTTGGAAACTCTTTATAAGAATACTTACCATAGCATTATCTATCGTAAGTCCATAGCTAACAATATCATTAGTTTGCTCGTCTATTGATCCAGATTTTTCAAACATATCATTCGTAATTTTAATAACACAAATTTTATCATCAACCATTTTAAGTTTGTCGTAGACTAAAGATAATAATTTTACTTTGGAATATTTTTGAGATAAGAATGATTGTTCGTAAATTTTCCAAAACTCAAGACCAGTTGATACTAAATCACCAACGATATTAAATGTTTTTGGTTTCGTACATTCAAAACGAAGTCCACCAGTATCTGTTATAATTGAAGTGTAAAGACATGATGCAATTGTTTTATCTATTTCAATATTTAAAAATTTAATGAGGCTATATATAATTTCACCAGTTGAACTTGATGTGTTTTCTATGTAGTTATATTTGCAATATTTATCATTACTTACGTGATGATCTATACATAAAGTATCAATTTTATTCTCATTGTAGTTACAAGAAACTCTCTCAGGATTTCCACAATCAAGGATTATTAAAAGATCAACATCATCTTTTATAGTGTGATTCGATCCATCTATTTGACTAACTCCTTCTAGAAATTGTAGTGAACTATTTTTTTGAAGATCATCTTTTGAAAAAATCTCTACGTGTTTGTTGATTTTCTTTAAGCTATGATATAAAGCTAATAGGCTTCCAACAGCATCACCATCTGGTGATACGTGGTAAGATAAACCTATTTTATTTGCTTTATCAATGAGCTTTTTAATTTCATCAAAGGAAATCATTTATTCTTCCTCTTCCTCTTTCTTTGTTTCTTTTAATATTTCATCAATATAAAAACTGTATTCAATTGAATCATCTAATTTTAGGTCAAGCTCAGGAACAAATCTGATTTTTACATTTTCAGATATTGCTCTTCTAAGTTTACCCACAGATTTTTTCAAAACTTCAAAAACTTCTTGTTTGTTTTTATCAAAAATACTCAAATATACCTTAGCATTTTTAAAATCGGGAGTAGTTTCAACTCTTGTAACTGTTATAAGTCCTGTTATTCTCGTATCTTTCAAATCATTTTGTATGCAAGAGCTTAGTGTCTTTTGTATTTCAGCATTAACACGATCTATTCTAAATTTACTCAACGTATATCACCTCTTTTAAAATTAAAGGTTGTTTCTTTTAAACTCTTTCATTTCAAATCCTTCAATAATGTCCTCTTCTTTTAAGTCATTAAAGTTTTCAATTGATAAACCACATTCATAACCTTTTGCAACTTCTTTTACATCATCTTTAAATCTCTTTAGTGAAGAAAGTTTAGATTCAAAAATAACTACACCTTGTCTTAAAACTCTAACGTTACAATTTCTCGTAATCTTTCCATCAAGAACATAACAACCAGCAACTGTACCAACATTAGAAATTTTATATAATTGTCTAATTTCTACACGTCCTAAGTAAACCTCTTTAATATCTGGATCTAGTAATCCAATCATGGCAGATTTAATATCATCAAGAGCCTCATAAATTAAACGATAAGTACGTATATCAACTTTTTCTTTCTCAGCTAAGATAAGAGCATTGTTATCAGGTCTAACGTTGAAACCTATAATTATTGCATTAGATGTACTTGCAAAAATTATATCACTCTCATTTATAGCTCCAACGGCACTATGAATAACTTTAACTTTAATACTATCTGATGATAATTTTTCTAACGATTGTTTTAAAGCTTCAGATGAACCTTGAACATCTGATTTAACAATTACACTTAGTTCTTTTATTGTTCCATCTTTTATTTGATTATAAACAGTTTCTAATGAAATTTTGTTGTTATTTAAATTATCTTTTTCCATTTGCTTTCTTTCATTTGAAATTTGTCTAGCAATTTTCTCATCTTTAACAACTTCAAATTTATCTCCAGCATCTGGAACTTCATTTAATCCTAGTACAAGCACAGGAATTGATGGTCCAGCTTCTTTTATCATGCCATCATTTTCATCATACATCGCTCTGATTTTTCCGTAAGTGTTTCCAACAACAACAGAATCTCCAATTCTTAAAGTTCCATCTTGAACTAATAATGTTGCTAATGGTCCCCTTCCTTTATCAAGTTTAGATTCTATAACTGTACCTTGAGGAGAATTATTTTTATTTGCTTTTAACTCTTGAATGTCTGCAGTTAAAAGTATCATTTCTAATAATTCATCAATACCTTCACCAGTTTTAGCAGACACATTTACAAATACAGTATCTCCTCCCCAGTCCTCAGCAACGATTTCATATTCAGTAAGCTCTTGTTTAACTTTTTCAACATTTGCTTCTGGTTTATCAATTTTGTTTACAGCAACAATTATTGGAACATTTGCAGATTTACAGTGGTTAATTGCTTCAACTGTTTGAGGCATTATTCCATCGTCTGCAGCAACAACAAGTACAACGATATCAGTAACTTTTGCTCCTCTTGCTCTCATTTGAGTGAAAGCTTCGTGTCCTGGCGTATCTATGAAAGTTATTATTTCGTCGTTAACTTTAACTTTGTAAGCTCCAATGTGTTGAGTTATTCCACCAGCTTCTTTTTGAGTTATATTTGTCTTTCTTATGAAATCAAGTAAAGATGTTTTTCCGTGGTCAACGTGTCCCATAACAGTAATAATAGAAGGTCTCTTGCTTAGATTTTTAACATCAACTTCCTCATTGTTAATTTTTTCATATTTGTCTTCGTTAGAATCCTCGCTCTTTTGAATGCACTCAATTTCATATTTTTCACAAAGCTTCTTGGCAATTTCAAAATCTATTTCTTGATTTATAGAAACCATTAATCCTAAGAACATAAGATTTTTAATCATATCATTTGCTGGTTTATTAATTCTTTGTGATAACTCTTTAAGGCTTATTGTTTTTCCGATCTCTATAATATCATCAACTTTTACTTCTTCACTAGAAGGTTTTGCATTTTTAAAGTTATTGTGTTTCTTGTTCTTGTTTTTATTTTTATTGCTACTTTTCTGAGATAATTTATCTATTTCTTTTATCATCTCTTCTTCATATTCTTGAACAAGATCTTGTTTTTCTTCTTCAACTTCTGATGTGTTATCTCTTCGAGTTTCATTTTGAGTTGATGAGGAGTTATCATCTTTCACTTCAAAAAATTCTTTTATAAGCTCACTATCTTCATCACTTAATACGCTCATATGATTTTTTACATCTACATTAAATTCCGTTTTTAAAACATTAATCAACTCTTTGCTTGATACACCCAATTCTTTTGCTAATTCATAAATTCGAACTTTAGACATAAAATCTACCTCCCTAAAATTTAAATTTTCCCTATTTTCTTTTGTAATTCAATTGTTATATCTGAAGGCACATCTGTTTTTAAAGATCTAGAAAATTTATTAAACTTAATACTTTTCTCTAAACACTCTAAATTATCGTTGCAAATATATGCTCCTCGTCCTTCCATTTTATATGACTCATCAATTTTGACTTTATTTTCCGTTGTTCTGCAAATTCTTATAAGACTACTTTTAGTTTTCATCTCGTTACAACCAATACATTTTCTAAGCAAAATACCTTTAGTTTTCATCTAAAACTTCCTCTTGCTCAAATTCTTCAATAGATTCTTCTCTTCCTTCTTCAAGGTTTTCAGTTTCTTTCATTTGCTCTCTACATTTTGATAAAGATTTTATATCTATTTTCCATCCTGTTAAACGAGCAGCTAAACGAACATTTTGACCTTCTTTTCCAATAGCCAAAGAAAGTTGAGAGTCATCAACAATAACATCAGCTATTTTCTTTTCCTCATCAATTGTAATACTTAAAATTTTCGCTGGGCTTAAAGCATTAGATATGTATACTTTTGGATCATCACTCCATTTAATTATGTCAATCTTTTCATTTCTAGCTTCATTCACAATGTTTTTAACTCTTATACCTTGCTCTCCAACACATGCACCAACTGGATCAATTTCCTCAATGTTTGAGTGGACAGCCATCTTAGTTCTAGCTCCAGCCTCTCTCACAATGTTTTTAATTTCAACAATTCCTTCTTGAATCTCACTAACTTCTATTTCAAACAATTTCCTTATGAAATTAGGATCTGTTCTTGAAACATGAACTTGTGTTCCTTTTGGTGAATTTATAACTTCAGATACATAAAGTTTAATTCTTTCATTTCTCTCAAATCTTTCTCTTGGAATTTTATCGTTAGTTCTTAAAATTGTTTCAATTCTTCCTATATTGATAAACACATGATCTTTATCATTTCTAAGAACTGTTCCAGTTATGATTTGAAATTCTTTCTGAGCAAATTCTTTATAGAGTAATTCTCTCTCTGCTTCCTTTATCCTTTGAGTAACAACCTGCTTTGCAAGAGTTGCTGCAACTCTACCAAAACTTTTAGGAGTAACTTCAACGTCACATATATCTCCAATGTTATAGTAAGGACTTATTTTTCTTGCATCATCTAGTGCAATTTCAAGCGAAGAATATCTAATTGCTTCAACAATAAGTTTCTGAGCAAAAACCTTTATTTCTCCAGTAACTCTGTTCATTGTTACCTTAACACTTTGAGAAGCACCTTGATTAGAATAATTCTTTTTATAAGCAGCTATTAAGGCATCTTCAATAGTTGTAAAAATTAAATCTTCACTTATACCTTTGTCTTTAACTATTGTTTTAAGTGCGTCTATAAATTCTTTATTCATGAATATCCTCCTGAGATATTTCCTCTAAGTTTATATTTTTAATCATATCAAGATCGATTTCTAATTCTCTCTCTTTAGTCTTAAGAGTAATTTCATTGTTATTTACACTTTTTAAAATTCCGTTGTATCTTTTAGATCCATCTATCGACTTGGTTAATTTAACAGAAACATATTTTCCTTCAGAATTTTTCATATGCTCATATGTATACAATTTTCTATTAACACCAGGAGAAGATACTTCTAAAAAAAACTTATCTTTTATATCTAACTCATCAATTAATGCATTTATGGTTTTAGCAACTATCTCACAATCTTTAATAGTTATTTTTTGTTCTTTGTCTTTATTTTCAATCATAACTCTCAAATATCTATGTCCTAATTCATTCACAAACTCAACGTGATATAAATCATATCCTAGAAGGTTTATGGAATCATTTATATTTTCTCTAATTAGGTTAACTAAATTGTTCAAATTAATCTTCCTTCTCTAATTCCAAAAATTTTATTTTAAAAATGCAGAAGAGTAGGCCTTACAACCTACTCTTCTTACATAATACAAATGAACACTTCTTATTGGTGTATTATAACACAAAATTTTTCGTAACACAAATAATTTTTATCAAATCCCTAAATCCATCATCGTTTGATTTGTTTCTGGAAGATTTTTAATGCATCCATGTGATTGAAGTGCTTCGATAACAGTTTTAGAAACCTTAGCTCTATTCTTTAAATCTTGAAGAGATATAAATTCAAATTTATTTCCTTCTTCATATAAATTTTTAGCAGCAGTTGCTCCAACACCTTGTAAAGATTTTATTGGAGGAAGTATTCCACCATCGATAATTTTAAAATCATTGAAATGAGATTTATATAAATCTACTTTATGAAATTTAATTCCTCTTGCATAAGCCTCAAGTGCTATTTCCAAAATTGTTATAAGCCCTTTATCTTTTTGAGTTAAATTATTTCCAAGAGCTTGAAGAGAATTCAATTTTTCTGTTATAGTCTCAACACCTTTACAAATTAAATCTGCATCAAATTCATCAGCCCTAACAGTACAATAAGCTGTATAATATTCCAAAGGATAATAAACTTTATAGTATGCAATTCTAACGGCCATCATCACATAGGCAACAGCGTGTCCCTTAGGGAACATATATTTAATTCTCTTACAAGACTCAATGTACCAATCTTCAATTTTATTTTCAATCATTATCTCTTCATGCTCAGGTTTAAGACCTTTTCCTTTACGAACACTTTCCATAATATCAAAAGCCATCTTAGGTTTTAATCCGTTATAAACAAGATAAACCATAATATCATCTCTTGTAGAAATACATTCTTTAAGAGTTGTTTGACCATTTTTAATAAATTCTTGAGCATTATTAAGCCAAACGTCTGTACCGTGAGAAAGACCAGAGATTCTCACAAGGTCAGAAAATGTAGATGGCTTCGTATCAAGAAGCATTTGACGAACAAACTTTGTTCCAAACTCTGGAATACCTAAAGTACCAATGCTACACTTAATATCTTCAGAAGTTATTCCAAGAGCATCAACACTTGTAAATAAGCTCAAAACTTTCGGATCATTTAAAGGAATTGTTTGAGGATCAAGTCCTGTTAAATCTTTAAGCATCTTAAGCATTGTTGGATCGTCGTGTCCAAGAATATCTAACTTAAGAAGACGTCCACTTATAGAATGATAATCAAAATGAGTAGTAATTACATCAACACTAACATCATCTGCTGGATGTTGAATTGGCGTAAAATTAAAAATATCATTGTCTTTAGGTACAACCATTATACCACCAGGATGCTGACCTGTTGTTCTTTTAACCCCTGTAAGACCTTTGGACAATCTCTCTATTTCAGAAAGAGGCATTTTCAACTCTAACTCTTCCATGTATTTTTTAACATAACCAAATGCTGTTTTTTCAGCAATAGTACCAATTGTCCCTGCTCTAAATACAAATCCTTTTCCAAATAATTCTTCAGTGTACTTATGAACTACTGGTTGATATTCTCCAGAGAAGTTAAGATCAATATCAGGCTCTTTATCTCCATCAAATCCTAAAAATGTTTCAAAAGGTATATCAAATCCTTCATGAAAATATTTGCTTCCACACTTAGGACAATTAGCAAAAGGAAGGTCAACTCCAGCATTAACAGAACCATCATCTATAAACTCAGTATTTTTACAATTTGGGCAAACATAATGAGGAGGAAGTCCATTAACTTCAGTAATTCCACAAAATGTTGCAACAAGTGATGACCCAACTGATCCTCTTGATCCAACAAGATAACCATCATCTAAAGATTTCTTAACT
>JAGHEJ010000068.1 GCA_017889345.1 Clostridiales bacterium
GTACATGGTTGGTACTATGATTGAAATACCAAGAGCAGCTCTTACAGCTGACGAAATAGCTAAAGAAGCTGAGTTCTTCTCATTTGGAACAAATGACTTAACTCAAATGACATTTGGTTTCTCAAGAGATGATGCTGCTAGATTCTTAGCTGATTATTATGATAAGCAAATCTATGAGTCAGATCCGTTCGCTAGAATAGACGAAACTGGAGTAGGACAATTAGTACAAATTGCAGTAGAAAAAGGTAAAAAGACAAGACCAAATATTAAACTTGGAATATGTGGAGAGCATGGTGGAGATCCATCTTCAATAGAGTTTTGTCATAATGTAGGATTAAATTACGTATCATGTTCACCATTCAGAGTTCCAGTTGCAAGGCTTGCTGCAGCACAAGCTCAAGTTAAAAATAAGAGATAATAATTCATAAATAAAAGCTGACTATATTTATATAGCTCAGCTTTTTATTTTTTTGAAAATATTAAAGTTAGCATTTATATATTCTTCGAATAAATATGTAAATTCCAACTGATTATAAGTGGAAATACAATTTTTCATTAAGAGATGTTCTTGAAATAATTTCTGATTATTACTTAAGTATTCAATATTTTCAAAATAAAATTTTGATATTTTTAGAAATTTTTGTGGGAATGATAAGTATGAAAATAAATATAGATAATCATCTAAATATAAAGGATTATTTTTATCGTAATAATTAATTAATTTGATTGCAGATTTAAAATTCCAATTAGTATTTGCTCTTCTTAAATATCTTCTCAAAAAATATCCTAAGTCATTCATGGAAAAACTTATACAAGATCTATCAAAATCTATTGGAGATATTTGATTTTTATTTTGAACTAATATGTTTTTATTTACATAATCTCCATGACATATACTAGTGTTTAAATTTTTACTATTAATAAGTGAAGCATATCTTTTAGAAATTTTAGCTAAGTTTATGCAGTCTTCAAAATATGATATAAATATATCTGAAAAATTATCTTTATATATCTTTGCAGATGAATATAAATCGTATAATTCATTAGTATTTTTAATAAATTTTGATTTTAAGTTTGTATATATTTCACGTTTATTTGCTCCATTTATAAATAATACATTATTTGATGCTTCATGAATTTTACTAAGAAATATAATTGAATATATACATTCATCAAAATTATCATAATCTAATTTTTTACCATCTATCCATTTGGTTAAAATATAAAATTTATTATTATATTTAATAAAAGGTTTGTTTTGATTAGATTTTATCAAATAAGGAATATTAAAATTATATAAATGTAACCATTGCAAATATGAATATATAAATAATATATTTTTTATATCAAAATATGTTTGTTTTAGACAAAAAAAATTGTCAAAATATTTAATTTTATATACAATTCTGCTTTTTCTTGACACCTTTTCTTTTATTTTTTCAGTTTCGAAATTATTAATATTAAAATTACCCAAAATACCCGATAAATCTACATTTTTATACATAATACATCCTTTAAAAATATAAATATATAATAAGAATATTTTAAAAATTAGTATATTATACATTATTTTTTAAAAATATAGGTTAACTTAAGAAGGAAATAAGCAGTATATATAGAATAATATTAATTGAGACAATAGTTATATGTTAATTTTTGTTATTTTTATGTAGAAATATGGAAGTATAAAGTTTAATATATTTTATATTTTTTATTAAAATTATTAATAAGGTATAATATTGTTTAAAATTGGAAAAATTAAAAAATAATTTATATTTTGTTGTATTTACATATTGTTTTAAAGGTGATTTAAATAATGAAAATTTCTGACGAAATAGTACAACAAGTAAAAGAACAAAATGATATTATAGATGTTTTAGAAGAATATCTAACATTTAAAAAAAATGGCGATAATTATTTGGCATTATGTCCGTTTCATAGTGAAAAGACACCATCATTTGTAGCTTCTAGAAAGAAACAAATATTTAAATGTTTTGGATGTGGTGAAAGTGGTAATGTAATATCTTTTATTATGAAATATAAGAACTTAAAATTTATTGAGTCTATAGAATTTCTTGCTAAAAGAATAGGAATTGATATTGTTTCAAATAAAATAAATTATAATTTGGATAAATATTACCAGATACTTACTGATTCTGCAAAGTATTTTTATGTGAATTTAAAACAAAATTCAAATGCTAAGAAATATTTAATAGACAGAGGGCTTAGTAGTACGATTATGAGTAGATTTGGATTGGGTTATTCTACCAATTCCTTTCAAGGATTAAGTAAATATTTAATTAATAAAGGGTATGAAATTAAAGATTTATTAGAACTAGGACTTGTAAATAATAAAAATGGTAGATATTATGATAGATTTATTAATAGAATAATGTTTCCAATTTTTAATTATTCAGGAAAAATAATTGGATTTGGTGGAAGGGTAATTGGTGAAGGATTACCAAAATATTTAAATTCTAAAGATAGTAATATTTTTAAAAAAGGAAGCAATATTTATGGTTTGAATTTTTTACTTAAATCATTTAGAACATTAGAAAGTATAATAGTTGTTGAAGGATACATGGATTGTATAGCGTTGCATAATTATGGAATAACTAATGTAGTAGCATCGTTAGGTACAGCTTTTACCTTTGAACAAGCTAAGTTATTAAGTAAGTACACGAATAAAATTTATTTATGTTTTGATGGAGATGATGCAGGTAAAACAGCTATTATAAGAACGTTTGATGTATTTAAAAGTTTTATAAATTCAAATACTTTAGATGTATATGTAATTGAATTTAGTAATGCAAAGGATCCAGATGAATTTTTAAATAAATATGGAAAAAGTAAATTTATTGAAACAATTAATGATAGTAAGACGTTAATTGAGTATATTTTTGAATTTTATAGACAAAAATTTGATATAAGTACTAACTCTGGTAAGAAAGGATATTTGAATATTGTTAAAAATATACTTAATCAATTGGATTTAGTTGATAAACAATATTATATAAATTTTATAGCTGTTACTTTAAATATTAAAGAAGAACTTGTTGTTTCTTATGTGAATAATAATTTTAAAATCAGTGGTTTAAATAAAGAATTAGTTTTTGAAGAAAAGTTTATTGAAAAAGCTAATATAAAAGCTGAAAAAACATTATTAAATTTGATGTTAAATAAAGAATATTTAAATTATATCTTAAATAATAATGTAGATGAAAGTTTATTTTCTTTAGATGAATCCAAAGAAATATTTAGACTAATAGTTGATTTTAATGGAGAAGAGGACCAAATTTTAACATATTTAGAGAAAAGATTAAATACTTATGAAGCAATCAAATTAATAACATATTTTAAAGAAAATATATCGATTTACGATAATAACAATATTACAGATCAAATTGATGACTTTATAAAAGTATTAAGAAAAAATATAGTAAGTAATTTTAAAGAAAAGATTACACATATAATTAAAAAATATGAATCTAATGCTGATGAAAATAAGGTTATTGAATATTTGAGTATATTTACTATGATTTCGCAATTAGAAATAGAAGATAACTTGTCTGAAGCTCTAGATTTTATTAAAAGTTTTGAAGTGTGATTGTAGGAAGGAGGATATCCTGTGAAGGATAATAGTTATGTAATGTCTGTCTTAAAAGGATTATTAACTAAAGGTAAAGAGTCAGGCGGATTATTATCCAAAGACATAATGGATGAGTTGGAGGATGTAGATTTAACTCCTGAACATGTAGAAAAATTATATATTGCGTTAGATAAGATGGGCATAGAAGTTGTAGATAATTTTTCTAATGAATTTGTGGAAGATTTGGATTTAAGTTCTGTAATACCAGAAGGTATTACTATGGATGATCCTGTAAGGATGTATTTAAAGGAAATAGGAAGTGTTCAGCTTCTCACATCAGAAGAAGAAATTATTTTGGCTAAGAAGATAAAGAAAAATGATAGTACTTCAAAGGCTGCAAGAAAGAAATTAGCAGAGGCAAATTTAAGACTTGTGGTTAGTATTGCTAAGAGATATGTTGGTAGAGGTATGTTGTTTTTAGATTTGATACAAGAAGGAAATTTAGGACTTATTAAGGCTGTTGAAAAATTTGATCATACTAAAGGATTTAAGTTTAGTACTTATGCAACATGGTGGATTAGACAGTCGATAACAAGGGCTATTGCAGATCAAGCGAGAACTATACGTATACCTGTTCATATGGTTGAAACAATCAATAAGTATACAAGAGTTTCTCGTCAATTATTGCAGGAATTAGGTAGAGATCCCCTTCCAGAAGAAATAGCAAAAGAAATGAATATGTCCGAAAGTAAGGTTAGAGACATTAGAAAGATAGCACAAGAGCCTGTTTCTTTAGAAACACCTATTGGCGAAGAAGAAGATAGTCATTTAGGAGATTTTATACCTGATGATGATGCACCAGCTCCAGCTGAAGTAGCGGCATTTACTTTATTAAAAGAACAGTTAATGAGTGTTTTAGATACTCTTAGTTCTAGAGAAAAAAATGTATTAAAACTTAGATTTGGTCTTGATGATGGAAGAGCAAGAACTCTTGAAGAAGTAGGTAAGGAGTTTAAAGTTACTAGAGAGAGAATACGTCAAATAGAAGCTAAGGCTTTAAGAAAATTGAGACATCCAAGTAGGAGTAAAAAATTAAAAGATTATTTAGAGTAGCTTTTTGCTGCTCTTTTATAATTGTTTGGAGAATATAAAATGAAATTAAGTAACAGATTAAATCATATAATTAAAATGTGCAATTACAGTGATGTTATTATAGATGTAGGTTGTGATCATGGATATATATCAATAAGTTTAATTCAAAAAAATAAATGTAAAAAATGTTATGCAGTGGATATAAATGAAGGTCCTCTTAATAATGCACGATCAAATATAAAACTTTATAAATTAGAAAATGATATAAAGTGCATCCAGTCTGATGGTTTTGATTTTTTAAATCAAAACGGCAATATAAGCGCTGTAATTGCAGGAATGGGTGGAGTAACAATTGCAAATATTTTACAACAAAATAAAGACAAAGTAAATGATATGGATTATATTTTAATACAACCCAATTCTTATCCGAAAGATATACGAAAATTTTTATATAACAACAAAATATATATCGAAACAGAAGATGTAGTCTTTAGTGAAGGAGTATACTATGAGTATATACTAATTTTTCCAAAACGACAAGGAGTTTTAACAGAAGAGATACAAAAATTTTTATTGGATTTTGAATATGAAATATCTACATGTATTATGAATAACATTGATGGAAAATATAATGATTTTATTTTATATAAAATAAGAAAGTATACTTTAATATTAAAAGAATTGGAAAAAATTAGAGTTAAGAATTACGAAAAATGGAATACTTTTAATAATAGAATTTTAAAACTCAGGGAGTATCTTAATGATAATTAGAGAATTTATAAATCGTATTGAAAAAATAGTACCGCAAAATATAGCATTATCTTTTGATAATGTGGGTTTATTAATAGGAAATGAAGAAGATAATATATCAGGGATATATATTTCGTTAGATATAAATGATGAAATAATAGAATATGTACATAAAAATAAAATTAATACAATAGTTACTCATCATCCGCTTATATTTAATTCATTTAAAAGGCTTGTTGATTCCAATATGGTTTCAAAAAAAATAAGGAAATGTATATCTTATGGTATTAATGTAATAGCTTATCATACAAATTTAGATGCAATAATTAATGGTATGAATGATGAATTAGTAAAAAATTTAAAATTTATGTATAAAAATATTGAAATTTTGGAATCGAATAAAATAAATAGTGATTATGGTATAGGAAGAATTTTAGATGTTATAGAGCCTATAAATATTGATTACATAATTGGGCATATAAAAAAGTTATTTAATTTAGATACTATAAAGATAATAGATTCTGGTAAAATAGAAATGAATCGTATTTGTATTATAAATGGATCGGGAAATAGTTTGGTTAGTAGTTGTTTTGGAAAAAAAGTGGATTTAATTATAACTGGAGATATTACTTATCATACTGCGTTTGAAGCTAAGGAAAATAATATAACTATAATTGATATAGGACATTTTCATTCTGAAAATATGGTTTATAAAAGGGTTATGAAGAAGATAATTGATAACATAATAGAGAATGATATTGATGTTTATTGTGATGATTTATTAACTGATGTTTATAGGTATATATAATTATCTAAGGAGATAGTCGGTGGTATTTTATGAAAGGTAAAAGTAAGAAGATAGTAATAATTCTGTCAATTATTTTGATGAGTATTATTTTAATTTATATGGCAATGTATTTTAGCGTATATAGATTAGATTTCAATATGAAAAATTTTAATTCATATGAATCAAAATATTTAGATATTTATGAGAATCGTAGATATATTTATATTGAACCTAAGGGAATTAGTAAACCTAGTACTGGAATAATTTTTTATCCAGGTGGATTAGTTGAAGAGGAGACATATTTGCCATTATTAGTTGAGTTAAGTAAAGATGGATATGGAGTATATGTCATAAAATCATTAATGAATATTCCAATATTAAATTCTGATAGTGCTGAAAATATAATCGGAGAGAATAAATTTGAAAATTATATTTTAATGGGGCATTCACTTGGAGGAACGAGTTTACTTAAATATTTTTCAAAACAAACTAATAATTCTAAGAAAGTAGATGGTATAATTTTATTAGCTTCATATAGTGATGGTAAATATATTTTTGACTCTCAGAGAAATGATAATTATAAGAGAGATATTCCAATTTTGTCTATTGTTGGGAGTAATGATAATGTAATTAATATTGATAGATATGAAAAGGATAAAATTAATTTACCTTATAATACAGAATATGTTGTTATTGAGGGAGGAAATCATTCGTATTTTGGAAATTATGGTAAGCAGAAGAATGATAATGAAGCAGATATATCATTAGAAGAGCAACAATATAATACACTTAAGGAAATAGAAGAGTTTTTAAATGAATCTAATGTTAATTAGATTCATTTTTTTGTTTTTACGTAATATATTTTACATTGATTTATTTTTTAGGAGAATTTATATGATTAAAAAAGATGATATTTTAAAAACTATTGGACTAGTAACGACAGGATTTTTAATAAAATCAGTATCAGATAAATTTAAACAAGAAATGAATAAAGATTCAGATGTTCAATATTTAGTATCTACAAATCTTTTAAGTAGTACAGAAAAATCATTATCAAATAGAGATGAAATTAAAAATTTAGTTTATAGAGTATTCAAAACAGTTTTAGGAGTTAATCCTAGTATGAATACAATTAATTTATGGACAAATAAATTATATACTAAACAAACAACATTATATAATTTTTTAGTTGATATCTTATCACCTAGAATAAATTCATTTAGCGTAAATACTTTAGTTAAAAATCTTTATACAGGAGTTCTTTGCAAAGAAGTTAGTGCTAATGAAATTTCAAAATTAACTGCTGTATTTAATGATGAATTAAGAAAATATGGATCAAAAGAAAGAGCTCTAAAAAAAATGATATCTTATTTTGTAAAAATGAGTTCAGTTGTAAGTTATTGCAATAAATTAAAAATTAATGCTATATAATAAATAGTTTTAAATCAATTGATTTGATATAAATTATCTGATAGAATAATTATCGGAGTAAGTCAGACAATCGCTGCTTAATTTATTTAAGGAGAGGAAAGTCCGAGCTCCATAGGGCAGGGTGCTTGGTAACACCAAGTGGAGGCGACTCTAAGGAAAGTGCAACAGAAATAAACCGCCTATTTTATAGGTAAGGATGGAAAGGCGAGGTA